>CAYSRM010000064.1:0-8817 GCA_964433435.1 uncultured Victivallales bacterium | reverse complement strand
CAAACTCGCCGTCCGAGAGCGTAACGGCATTAAGTCGTTGAAATTTCTCGCGAAAGTTGGCTTCAAGCGAGTCGCGGTCGCGAATATCGGGCCGATGAATGTATTTAAGACCGCACAATGTTTCTATGAACGCGTCCTCGATGTCGTGCTCCCTGAGAACCATAGGCCTGGAAGACGTCCCTTCAGGATATAGTGTGTTAGAGGATGAGATCATTGCCCTGTTTTATTGCACAAACACACAAAACTCGCAAGGGCAAAGCGGACACGAAAGCCGCCCTGATTGATTTTTGCGCTGGAAACCAGCGTCTAAGAACTCTAGCCCTGCCCTTTACCCACAATATGACGCTGGGCTATTGGTTCGGTTGCTTGCGAGCATGCTTCTGTGCAGCCTGCCGTGCCTCAGGCAGGTCCGTCTGCGTAGGACGGTGCTCTGCGCCGTCCCGGGGACGAGAGATGGCGGGGTTTTGATCTGATCTTTCGGCTTGCTGATGGAGAAGTATTGGATTTGACGCCCTCTGGGACGGCCCGGAGGACCGTCCTACGGGGACGGACTTCTTCAATTGGAACCCCTTTAGCCTGCAAGAAACTGACTTATGGGTAAAGGGCAAGGTTAACCCGCACATCTCACAGAATTCCTGTTGCGAGCGCGGATAGCGCCACTGTGACGGCACGAGTTGATAAAACACCAGAGGAGTGGTAGAGTCTAGATATGCGGGTTGAACATGAATCCGGCAAAATAGGTTTTTTGGGTTCTTGACGATAAACCCAACTATGTGTACATTAAGACTGTCCGATTAAATGTTAGTTTGGATTTTGACATCGGAGTGGGTTTTGCCCACTCTTTTGCGTCTAAGGGGCAGAAGGGGACTGGCAGGTGTATTCGCGCAGGACCGCGGATGCCGGTTTTTTGTCTGCTGGACGCTATTGAAGGGATGCTGGCTATGAATGATGAATTAGCAGCTATTCTCAATTATATGGAAAGAGAGAGGTCGATAGAGCGGGAGACGCTTATCGAGGCGGTGGAATACGCCCTTCAGTCTGCAGCTACTAAAGGCGAAGAAAATCCCAACTTGCGTATCCATGTTGACAGAGAATCTTATGATATAAAGGCTTATGCAAAGAAAACTGTTGTTGACAAAACGGGGGCCGGGGAAGGCGAGATTACCGTGGCCGAAGCGCGAGGAGTCAAGCCTGATGCCGAACCCGGGGATGAAGTGGAAGTTGAAGTGCAGACAAAGAAGCTGGGGCGAATAGCTGCTCAGACGGCAAAGCAGGCTATATTTCAGAAGATCAAACAAGCTGAAAAAGAGCGGGTCTACAGCGAGTATAAAGACCAGGTTGGAGCCATTGTAAGCGGGGCGGTGCGGCAGTTCAGCCGCAACGATATAGTTGTGGATCTCGGCCGGGCCGAAGCAGTGATTCCCGAATACGAACGGGTACCCACGGAAGAGTACCAGGTTGGAGACAGGATACGCGGATACATTTTAAAAGTTCAGAAAAGTCCGGCCGGACCTGATATTATTCTTTCGCGGAGTCATCCCAATTTTGTGCGTAAGTTGTTTGAACTTGAGGTTGCTGAAATAGCCGACGGTATAGTGGAGGTTAAAGGCATTGCCAGGGAGCCGGGGTATCGGACAAAGATCGCTGTTTTATCTCATGATGAAAAAGTCGATGCTGTGGGCGCGTGTGTCGGTATGCGCGGCATAAGGGTAAAAAATATTGTGCGCGAACTATCCGGCGAGAAGATTGATATTATCCGGTGGCATCCTGACTTAAAGACGTATGTTGCAAACGCCTTATCGCCGGCCAAGCTAACCAGGATTATAGTTGACCCCGAGGTTGAACGGTTGGTGCATGTTGTGGCCGATGCGGAACAGCTTTCTCTTGCTATAGGCAAGAAGGGGCAGAACGTGCGCCTTACTTCCAGATTGCTTGACTGCAAGATAAACATACAGAAGGATGAGAGCAATGTTAGTTTTGAAGAGAAGGTCGGCAAGGCTGTGGAGCATCTTGCTGCTGTAGAGGGCATTTCCAGGGAGAACGCGGAGAAACTTGTAAAGTCCGGTTTTCTAACCGTGGACGGCATTCTCGCGGCGGAGGTTTCCGATATTGAGGAAACTGCGGGGCTCACGACTGAAGAGGCAAACGCTGTATATCAGGCTGCTGCAAAAACTCAGCCTGAGGGCGGGGATGTTATCCGGGGGGAGTAGAAGAGCATGAGAGTTTATGAATTGGCATCAGAGCTCGATATGTCGAGCAAAGAGCTGCTGCAGAAATTGCGCAAGCTGGGTGTGGAAGTGAAAAGCCACATGAGTTCGGTGGATGAAGACTCTATCGGGCTTATGCGCGAGGAACACGGAAGCGAGACTGCTCCGGAAGCAGCCGCGCAGCCAGCGGAAGAAGCGGCGGACAGGATAGACGCCGCTGAGCAGGAAGCCGTGGTGGAAGAGGAAACGGTTGCCGAAGAGGTCAAAGAGGAAGCTGAGGCGCTTTCCGAGGCCGCGCCCGAAGAGTTGCGGCCGGAGGAAACAGAAGAAAAAATTCTCCGTATAAAGGGTTCTATTGTAGTAAAAGAACTTGCCGAAAAGCTCAACATCAAGCCGAATGCGCTCATTGCAGAATTAATGCAGATGAATGTTCTGGCTTCCATCAACCAGAAACTCGATATTAATGTTGCCAGGTCCGTGGGCGAGAAGCATGGCTACACCGTTGAACAGGAGAAGCGCGGCGCTGAAAGAAAGGCCGCTCCGAAGAAGGCGGAAGAAAAGGAGGAAGACAGGCCCGAAGACCTTAGTATCCGGCCGCCCATTGTGACAATGATAGGGCATGTCGATCATGGCAAGACATCGCTTCTTGACAGGATACGCAACACTGCTGTTACTTCTACTGAAGACGGGGGCATAACCCAGCATATAGGCGCTTATACGATTGAAGTGGATGGACGCTGGATTTCTTTTCTTGATACCCCGGGACACGCGGCTTTTACGGCCATGCGCGCCAGGGGCGCGAATCTGACTGATATAGCTGTGATTGTTATTGCGGCCGACGACGGGATTATGCCGCAGACGAAAGAAGCCATAAAACACGCCCAGGCGGCTGGTGTTTCCATTATGGTTGCCATTAACAAGATAGATTTGCCTGGAGCGAACCCGGACAAAGTAAAGCAGCAGCTTCAGGGACTCGGCCTTGCTCCGGAAGAATGGGGCGGCGAGGTTATATGCTGTCCGGTAAGCGCTATCACTGGCGATGGGATTGACCATCTTCTGGAAATGATACTGCTTCAGTCTGAAGTGCTTGAACTGAAAGCGAATTTCAAGAAACGCGCAAGGGGCTACGTGGTTGAGGCCCAGATGGAACCGGGCATGGGCCCGACCGCCAACCTGCTTGTAAAGGAAGGCACTTTGAAAGTCGGGGATCCTGTTCTCTGTGGACAGCACTGGGGGCGGATAAGAGCCTTGATCAACGATCGGGGAGTAAAGGTTAAATCAGCTACGCCCTCGGTTCCGGTCAAATGCCTCGGGTTGTCAGGGATACCTGAGGCGGGCGCAGAGTTCCGTGTATATCCATCGGATAAAGCAGCCAAATCGGAGGCTGAAGAATATGCGGTAAAGGTTCGGGTTGAGCAGAAATCGAGGCCGAAACGAGCCTCTCTTGACGACCTTTATGATCATCTGCAGGAAGAATCCAAAGAGGAGCTTCGCGTTATAGTCAAGGCCGACACGCAGGGTTCTGTTGAAGCAGTGGCCGGAGCTCTGGAGGCTATTGAGAGCGAGAAAGTGAAGCTGAATATTCTTCTGTCTGGAACTGGCAACGTAAATGCTAATGATGTAACCCTTGCCAGCGCTTCTGATGCAGTAATTATTGGATTTCATGTTGGCAAAGAATCCGGAGTAAGCGCCGGGGCGCGGCATGAAGGCGTTGAAATTCGTCTGCACAGTGTGATATATGAGCTGATTGACGAGGTTAGAAACGCCATGACGGGTCTACTCGCGCCTCGCATACAGGAAAAAGTGCTTGGTCACGCTCGTGTTAAGCAGGTGTTCGAGGTAGGAAAAAGAGGCAGAGCTGCAGGCAGCATTGTGGAAGATGGTGTAGCCGTAGCGAATGCCAGGGTGCGGATCAAGCGCGAAGAAGATACCATTTATGAAGGCAAGGTTCTGTCTTTAAAGCGATACCAGGATGACGTCAGTCGGGTCAGGGCGGGGCAGGAATGTGGAATTATGCTCGAGAGTTATATGAACTTTCAGGAGGGCGACATTCTTGAACTGTATGAACTTGAGGAAATCGAAGAGACTCTTTGATTTCCGTTTGGCCTGAGCATATTTGGTGGCGCGCCTTTTTTCTTGAATATCACAACTTCCGGGTGGGACATATGAAACCTGATCGAATGACCCGAGTTAACGAGCTTCTGCGCCGCGAGATTGGGGGCTCTCTGTTTGAGCTTCTCAACCGGACTGAAATTGATCTTGCGGCAGTGACAATAACCCGAGTGGAGACCAGTCCGAGCCTTCGGAGCGCAAAAGTTTTTGTTTCGGTGAGGGATGGTGAAGGGGAGAAAGAATCCGTTCTGAAAGTTTTGCAGAGGCATCGCATACAGTTTCAGGACCGGATCAACAAGAACGTGGTTCTTAAATATACTCCAAAGCTCCAGTTTATTCTGGACGAATCGCTTGAAAAGGGTGATGGGGTTCTGCGGATACTCGAAGACATGGAGACAGAGGAATAAGCTGGCATACGGGAGGGACTCGCGGGAGCTCCTGCAAACGCTTTGTGTGCAGGCAGGTTGTCACTCCTTTCAAGATCGGTGGCGGCTGCGTGGAGGTACGCCTGCCCCGCCTGCCCTATTTGATCCGTTTTGTAGTCAATATTTGACATGTTGGTTGGCGCCGGAGAGCGGGAAGAGATATGATATCCAGGTTTGAACAGGGAAAACAGCGGTTTCAGACGGCGCCGCCGGGGGAACTGGGCGTATTTGACGGGTTGTTGCTTGTTGACAAGCCGGCCGGTCCTACCTCGCATGATATAGTGCACGAGATCCGAAGAAGGTTTTCCATCAGAAAAGTTGGCCATGGGGGAACGCTTGATCCGCAGGCCACAGGTCTTTTGATTCTTCTGCTTGGACGTGGAACAAAGCAATCGAGGTATTTTATTTCCTGTGACAAGACTTATGAAGGTGTTATGTGTCTGGGTGTTTCGACTGACACGCAGGATAAGGAGGGAAAGATTCTTCATGAAAGTCCGGTAGACGGTGTTCTGGCCGACCGGGTAGAAGAAGAAATGAGAAAAAGAACGGGAGACCAGATGCAGATTCCGCCCATGGTTTCGGCCGTCAAGGTAGACGGAACTGCGCTTTACAAGAAAGCGAGGAAGGGAGAAGAGGTGGAACGAAAATCCCGTTTGATTCATGTTTATGAATTCAAAATGCGGCATTTTGGACTGCCATATGTGGAATTTATCCTTAAATGTTCAAAAGGGACATACGTAAGGACGCTTTGTTCAGATATCGGTGATGCGTTAGGTTGCGGAGCTTATCTTGAGGAACTGCGCAGGACTGAATGCGGGGAGTTCGGTGTTTCGGAATCAAGCGCATTTGAAGATATTATGGGCATGACCAGAGATGAACTTGCTGCGAAAGTTGTACCTTTAAGCCGCATATCAACATTACAGGGTCCCGCCAGAAAATCGGGCATGTAAATCGTATCTATCCCGGTAAATGAAGATTGTAGAAAATTTTGATTCTCTGAGAGATGTTCGACAACCCGTTGTTCTTGCCGCAGGGTTTTTTGACGGCTTGCACCGGGGACATTTAAAAGTAATATCCCGGACATTGAGCAGGGCACGGGAGCTCAACGGACAGGCCTGGGTGTTTACCTTCAGGGAGCATCCCCGGCACCTGATTGATTCCGCGGGGCCTGAGCTGTTAACCTCCACAAGACACAAAATGAAGCTTCTGGCAGCTCTTGGGATTGATGTTTGCATGTTGATCCGTTTTACCAGCCGGATTGCCGGGATTTCGCCAGTGGATTTTGTTGATCATTTGTGCAGCCGGTCAGAACTTCTGGCCGAAATAGTTGTGGGAAACAACTGGCGATATGGCGCGGGAGGGAAAGGCGATGTGGGGTTGCTTGGCGGGCTGGCCCGGAATTGGGATGTGAAGGTCAGGGTTGCGCAAGGAGTAAAGCGGCATGGCCGGATGATATCCAGTACGAGAGTTCGGTCAGCGGTACGGAATGGAGAACTGGAAGAGGCTGATGTGATGCTTGGCAGGCCGTTCAGCGTTCTGGGCAAAGTTGTCAAAGGGCGGGGGAAAGGCAGGAAGGTGGGGTTTCCCACGGCGAACCTGAAACTGGAAGACGAGATCCTGCCTCCGGACGGAGTTTACGCGGGCTTTGCCAGGTACAGGAAGAAGTTCTGCATGGCCGCTTTGAGTCTTGGCTGCAGGCCAACTTTCGATTTGGCGGGCAGGAGCGGTTCTTCACTGTTGGAGGCGCACCTTCTGGATGTGGATGAGGATATTTACGGAGAGGATATGGAAATATTTTTTGTTCGTCATATCAGGCAACAGCGCAAATATGGCAATGTTGATGCGCTTTCGGAAAGGGTGGGAGAAGATGTTCGGGCTGCCCGCAGAATCCTGGCTCGAAAAAAGGTTAAAAGAATCGCTTTACATGTCTAATGGATGCGTTATATAGTTCGTTTCCAAGTAAAAGAGTAAGGTAAAAGGAAATATGACTCAGATAGATAAGAAGGCAATAGAGCAAAAGTTTCAGATTCACGAAGGAGACACTGGTTCATCGGATGTCCAGGTAGCTCTTCTTACCAAGCGCATCGAGAAGCTGACGGATCACCTGAAGGAACATCATAAAGACCACAGTTCCCGCTATGGCCTGATCAAGATGGTGTCAGCTCGAAGGCGTCTGCTCGACTATCTCAAAAGAAAAGATGAGGATCACTACAGGGATCTCATCAAGAAATTGAACATACGCAGATAGCTTCAGGCGCATTCACGAATCTTCTTCCAACAGGCATGAAAAAGACGGTCGAATTGCGTTTGCACGCGGGAAGCCCGCAGGAAAGCGGAAAAGCAGAAAAAGGCAAATAGAAAAATGAAAGATACAACAGCGATAGAAGTAGCAATCGGACAAAAAACGATTACAATTGAAACGGGTGTTCTGGCGCAGCAAGCTGCCGGTTCAGTAACGGTCAGACTGGGAGACACAATTCTTTTTTCGGCAGTGACCAGATCGGACGAGCCCAGGGAAGGTATAGATTTCCTTCCGCTCCAGGTGGAGTACCGGGAAAAATTTTATGCGGCAGGCAAATTCCCCGGCGGTTTTTTTAAGAGAGAAGCCAGGCCTGCGGAAAAGGAAGTATTGACTGCCCGGTTGACCGACAGGCCTATTCGACCTCTCTTTCCGGAAAGTTACCGGAATGAGGTTCAGATCAACAACATGCTCCTTTCTGCGGACAACGAGAATGACTCGGATGTGCTCAGCATTACTGCCGCCAGCGCGGCGCTGATGATATCGGATCTTCCTTTCCAGGGTCCGATAGCAGGCGTGCGTGTCGGACGGATCAACGGTGAGTTTGTCATCAATCCTACTCATTCGCAGAGAGAAGAGAGCGATCTTGACATGATCTATTGTTCAAGCCGTGATCTGCCTATGATGATAGAAGGTTCCGCATCCGAGATATCGGAAGATGATATGGTTGCGGCCATGAAATGCGGGCAGGAGGCCTGTGATAAGCTTATTGAGGCGCAGCTTGAGTTGGTGAAAAAACTCGGAGTTCCGGAACCTGCGCCTGCTGAAGGGCCTGACAACACTATTCTGGATGCGCTTCGTGAGCAGGCAGGTGGGGAATTGGCTGAAGCGCTTAAGATTGCAGGCAAAATCGAACGCCAGAGCAGGATTGCAGAGATAAAAACGCAGGCGAAGGAAGCGCTGCTCGAGAAGTTCGAGGAAATGACCGACGAGCAATTCAGATCCGCGTATGATCGTTTTGAGACAGAGCTGGTTCGCAAGAACGTGCTTGAGAATGACCGGCGTATTGACGGGAGGGGTCTGGATGCGCTCCGGGAACTGAGCGCCCAGGTAGGATTTCTGCCGCGTGCGCACGGTTCTGCCTTGTTTAACAGGGGCGAGACACAGGCTTTGGGCACCCTGACCATGGGAACTAAATCGGACATGCAGTCATTGGACGCGGTTACCGGAGGTGTCGAGGAGAAGAAGTTTATGCTGCATTACAACTTCCCTCCTTACAGCGTCGGAGAAGTTGGACGGCTTGGATTTACGAACAGGAGAGAAATTGGGCACGGGGCTCTTGCAGAGAAGAGTCTGGAGGCGATTCTTCCGGATGACTATCCTTATACTATGCGATTGGTCTCTGACGTAATGGGTTCAAATGGTTCTTCGTCCATGGCCAGTGTGTGCGTAGGAACGCTTGCTTTGATGGATGCCGGCGTCCCGATAAAGAGGCCTGCAGCAGGCATATCTATCGGGCTTTTTACAGGTAATGGAGAAGCGAAGCTGGTGACCGATATACTGGGCAAAGAGGATCATTGCGGAGACATGGACTTCAAGGTTGCGGGCACACGCGAAGGGATCACCGGCTTTCAGGTGGATTTGAAAATCGCCGGTTTGAGCTGGGATATAGTAGAGAAAGCGTTTCAGATGGCCCGGAAGGCCCGAGGGGAAATCCTGGACTTTATGGAGACGATCCTGAGCATGCCCAGGGAAGAACTTTCCAAGCATGCGCCGAGGATTCACGAGATCCAGATTGATCCTGAGAAGATCGGGGCGCTTATAGGTCCGGGAG
>CAYSRM010000063.1:0-8897 GCA_964433435.1 uncultured Victivallales bacterium | reverse complement strand
GAGGAGGTGAAGTCAGAAGAGAATAGAACCTGGTTGTAGAAATTAACTAGTCTTACTTTCGGTTTTTGAAATGGAGGATATGTAGAGTTATGAAAAGCAAGATATTGACACTTTTTCTGCTGGCGCTGTGCGGCGCTGTAGTTGCGAATGCCGGCGTTAAATTTAAAACTGTAGACGGTGAATTCATGGAGCTTGGCGGGAGAATTCAGCTTCAGTATCACATGGTTGATCCTGATGACGGAGAAGAGTCCGACGAGCTTTTTTTCCGCCGTTTTCGTCCGTACATCGCGGGCAGCGTTATGGAAAATTGGAAGGGCAAATTCCAGTGGGACATGGGCAAAAGCAAGCTGGCGATCAAAGACGCGTACATGCAGTACAGCGGATATGACGCGATGAAAGTGACCATTGGTAATGCAAACTTTCCGTTTTCACGGGAACTTTTGACTTCATCAAAGAAGCAGCAACTCGTTGAGCGCACATTTGCCGGCGATCACAATTATGGCACACCGGATCGTCAGACCGGCATTCACCTCAGCGGGCACAATAGCGCCAAAACAATGACATGGGCTATTTCAGGAGCCAAAGGCGCAGTTGATCCGAGCAACAGCAAGCTCGATTTCGACACGGTCATTCAGGTCAACGCAGGCGGCGACTGGAGCGAAGGAGAGATATTTGGCGCCAGGGTTGGACTCTACCCTATGGGCTATGAGAAACCCTCCCAGGGAGATTTTTCCGGAGATATGCGCACATATATTGCCTTGGCCGGTTTCTCATGGAGCAACGATGACGACAACCTCAATCCTGCCAACAGCAATGATGTTGAGTCCGTGACGGGTATTGAAGTCAGCGCAGGGTTGCGCGCTGCCGGACTCAGTGTTGATGCGCAGTACAACACTTTCGCCAGCGAACTGGTGGACTCAGGCATCACAGACGGCCTTTATGAGAACAGCGAGACAACGCTTACCTCGTATGCGGTCGAAGGCGGCTACATGGTCCTCCCGGCGAAACTGGAAGTTGTTGGGGGTTATCAGAGCCAGGATGCGGACAACTATGCGAAGACCTGGAACCGGATGTCGGGCGGCCTGAACTACTTTGTCAACAAGCATAAGATGAAGTATCAGTTGACCTACAGGGTTAACGAAAACAAAGACGGCGCAGAAGACGCAGACGTCAACGAGCTGTTTGTGCAGGCTCAGTACGTATTCTGATCTCCGGCCATAGAAGTTCCAAAGGCACGAAAGTGTGTTCTTGAGTCGGCTGGAACAAGGCGCCGGCCGGCTCTACCAGGCAAATGGGGAAAATTTTGGAGATGACCCAGAAAAAATGTTGCGATAGAGAACACGTCAGAGATTTGCTTCGGTCCTGCCTGATGCAGTGCGAAGCAATGGATCTTGACGACATCACAGCCCGTGTGGATCTGGATTGCTCGCTGATTGTTCGGGAACTTCAGAAGCTCATTGATAACGGTGAAGTGGAGGTTTTGCATCCCGTTTGCGTATCCGAGGGCGTTTGTGACGGAAACTTGCGACTGAACGCAGGCAGAACTCTGGAGCATTATCGCCTGGTGCGCGAAACCGACGATGCATATCTGTGGGAGCAGGAAGTCGTGGTAAGGCTTCCTGCTTGTAGAATGTTTAATGTGAGACAGACAGAAGAAAGGAGGGAGCAGAAAAGCATACGACCACAAAATATAACTGTTAATGCGAATCTATCGAGCCGAAGAGCAGGACTGGCTCCTGCTTTGACATAAATAAAACAAAGAAGAAATTGAGGAGAGAAAAAATGAATAAGTTTTTAGCATTCGTTCTTGCCGCCGGAATGGCTGCGGGCACGACAGCAATGGCTGAAGAAAAAGTAGTCATGGACGGTTCAACAACTGTTGGGCCTATTGCTAAGGCCTTTGCCGGCTACTACGAAGCAAGAAATCCGGGCGTCTCCGTGACGGTTAGCGAAACCGGCAGCGGAAACGGCGCGAAAAGCCTGATCAACGGCGCATGTCACATCGGGAACATGTCACGTTTCATGAAAGAAAAGGAGTTCAAGTCCGCGGTAAAAAGCGGAGTTTACCCTGTTGCTCATGCAGTAGCAATGGACGGCATTGCCATGGTTGTTCATCCCAGTAATCCGTTAGGAGAGCTTTCGGTTGAACAGGTAAGGAAGATCTACATGGGCGAGATCAAAAACTGGAAAGAACTTGGCGGACCTGACATGAAAATCGTCAAGATCAGCAGGGATACTAGCAGCGGCACCTATGAGACCTTCAATAAGGTGGTAATGACCAAGAAGGAAATCAAAGATGCTGAGTATGTCCAGAGCAACGGCGCTATTCGTTCGCGCGTTGTCAAGACACCCGCTGCGATTGGTTACGTGGGAATTGGGTTTATTGAAGGCGTAAAAGCGCTCACAATTGAGGGCGTTGACGTAAGCGAAGAGACGGTTGCAAGCGGGAAATACCCGATTTCGCGTCCGTTGTTCATGTTTACCGATGGTTATCCCAAACTGGGAAGTCATGTGCATGGTCTGGTTACTTTGCATCTGACCCCGGCAGGCCAGGAGATTGTAAAGGGAATCGGGTTTGTTCCGGTTACCAAGTATTGAGCGCTGGTTTCCTGTGTCGGTGTTCGTGAAACCGCCCGTAATTACGGGCGGTTTCACCGGTAGCGGGGGTAACAGCGTTACCGGAGAACCAGTCTGTATCGAAAATGGGATGTCTTCACCTTGACCTCTTAAAAAAACAAAGCTAGCATCCGTTTCGATTGTTATGTCCACTATAAACGAAAAAGAACTGCTTGCTTCCAGAAACAGGGTAAGATTTGACAAAGTCAAGACTTTCCTTGGTCATTCATTTCTTTTTCTGGTGACCATGCTTTCCGCTACAGGGATTATATTTATACTCCTTTTCATTTTTAAGGATGCGCTTCCCTTTTTCAGGATGGAGGGTTTGGGCACATTCTTTGAATCTGATTCATGGCGCCCGGAGGCTGAACCGGCTGAATTCGGAGCGCAGGGCATTTTTGTCGGCAGCCTTCTGGTGACAGCGGGATCCTGTTTTCTGGCTGTCCCGCTGGGCATAACTGCCTCTATCTGCCTGAGCGATGTTCTGCCATTTACCTTGCGCCAGATAGTCAAGCCGGTCATTGAGCTTCTTGCGGCTATTCCCTCTGTAGCCTATGGTTTTTTCGCCCTGGTCGTTTTTGCGCCTGTTCTGCAGGAGCAAGGCGGAACGCTTCTGGCATGGGGCATGTGGGTTATTCTTGGTCCGCTTGCATTGATTCTGTCAATTGTTGCCGGCGATTTGTGCAACACATGCCTGCCGACCAATAAGACTTCATACATGCGATGGATACTTGCTGGCGTAATCGCTGCCGCCGCGTTCTGGGGCTTGTACAAGCTGGGTGTACGCGTGCAGAATATTCGTATCTCCACCGGAGTTAACGCTCTTAATGCTTCCATATTGCTTGCAGTGATGGCTTTGCCGACAATTGTAAGTGTTTGTGAAGATTCGCTCACCGCTGTTGGCCGAAGCCTGAGAGAAGGAAGTTATGCGCTGGGCGCGACTAAAGCGGAGACAATGGTCAAGGTTATATTGCCGGCGGCCAGTGGAGGAATCGTCGCCGCGGTTATCCTTGGCATTATGCGCGCCATAGGGGAGACCATGGTTGTTCTCATGGCTGCGGGCAACGCCTTTGAGATTCCGGAGCCCTGGTTTAATTTGCTCTCAGGTGTGCGGACATTGACTGCAACTATTGCCCTTGAGATGGGAGAAACCGACCAGACTGCAGGATCGCCCCATTATCATGCGCTGTTCGCGCTTGCCTTCTATCTGCTTGTTTTTTCCTTTATCTGCAACATTGTAAGTGAATGGTCAGTGCGCAGAACCAAGCGGAGGCTGAAAGGACTCTAAGCTGATCTATTCATGAAAAAAGCAAAGCAGGTTGTAAGTTATTAGGAGGTAGTACTATATGTTTACAGCGTCGAGTGAAGTTTTTAACATGTGTGGCATGGTTTATACGGAATGGGGAGTGCTTGGCTTTTTTCACCAGAGGCGCGCCAAGTTTACCGCATCTACTGCGTTCCAGCGGGTTGGCGGTGGTTTACCACAGCACAACTCGCTGCGCCTTGTAACTGCGGCAAACTTGGCGCGTGAATAGGTCAGACTAATGGAATTGTCCACTAGAAAAATTTTGGATAGGGCATTTTCAGGGACAGGTTTCTTTTCCCTTTTCCTGATGTGCGCGGCCCTGGTTATCCTGTTGGCGCCTATTTTTATCAAAGGCAGCAAGGCCTTTTATTTCAAGGAAACCGTTGAGGGCCGGCAATACAAGATGGAGAACCTTAATCGGGGCAATCCGGATAAGCTGCGTCAGGAGCTTGCCAGGGCCCAGAAGGCCAGGGAACCGGTGTATGAGATGCTGGAGGAGTACAGCAAAGAAATCGGCTGGACGGACATGAAGAAACGGAAGGCCCTCGACAGCATTAAGAACAAGGTGCGCAAATTGCTTGGACCGCTTCCAGGTGAAAAGACTCGCGCACTGCCCCGCGAGCAATATGGCCAGACCAGGTGGGACCGCGCCCAGGCGCACTTGCACAAACTTTTATACAAAGAGGAATACGTATTCGAAAACCCCGGGGAGCTTGGCAAAAAGGTCTATAAGCCCCGGAAAGACGAGTTTGAGGGCTCCACCCTTGAACCTCTCTTTACATATTTTGAGGAACACCTTGATGAAATGCTCCTGCCAAGGCGCAAATTCTACTGGAGGTTTCTATTTGACCGTCCTGAAGACGCCTATTTCTTTGGAGGGATATGGCCGTCTTTTCTGGGAACATTGTATTTGACCATCGGTACTATGATTGTAGCAGCGCCTATTGGAATCATATCGGCGATTTATCTTACCCAGTACGCGGGTGAGAATCTGTTTGTCAGCTTCCTGCGAAGCTGCATCAGCACCCTGGCAGGAGTGCCCAGCGTTGTGTTCGGGCTTTTCGGTCTCGCATTTTTCATTAATACTCTGCCTGTTTTTGACGGCAAGAGCGTCGCGGTAGGCTGCTTTACATTGGCGTTACTGGTGCTTCCCACGGTTATCAGGGCTTCGGAGGAGGCCATTCTCGCTGTACCCAGAACATATAAGGAAGCTTCTCTTGGGTTGGGTGCCACCCAGTGGCACACTATATCAAAGGTGATTCTTCCTGCAGCGTTGCCGGGGATCATAACCAGCATTATTATCAGTATGGGCAGGGCTGCGGGCGAGACTGCACCCATTCTTTTTACTGCCGCTGTTACACAGGGTGGGGCTTTGTCATTTGGTGAGATTTTCTCGCAAGCTAGTCCGGCGCTTCCCGCCAGTATCTATTCCATTGTTACAGTGCACCGACAGGTTGAAGAAGTCCGGCATGTCCAGTACGGGATGGTAATGTCGCTGGTGTCTCTTGTTCTGATTTTGAATATAGTCGCAATAATTATGAGGGCAAAGATTTCTTACAAGCTTAGAGGATAGCACGAGGAGGTTGATAACTATGCCATTAGGCGAGATAAATGTACATCCAAGCGCAGCCCTGCCTGATGACAGGCATGAAGCGCAGAATGCCGAAACAATAGTATCTGCGAGGGACTTTTCGCTTTTTTACGGCGAGCACGAAGCGGTTAAGAAGCTGTCTGTAGAAATCCCCCGCGGTCAGGTAACCGCGATCATCGGCCCCAGCGGTTGTGGAAAAAGCACTTTTCTCAGGTCCGTTAACAGGATGAACGATCTGATTCCAAAGACCAGCACAAAAGGGCAGCTTTTTCTCGGAACACAGGACGCTTATGCACCGAGAGTCGACGTTGTTGCGCTGAGAAAAAGGGTCGGGATGGTGTTCCAGGAGCCCAACCCTTTTCCTAAGTCAATTTTCGAAAATATAGCTTTCGGCCCGCGGCTTGACGGAACCAGATCAAAAGCCAGACTTCAGGAGATCGTTGAAAGAAGTCTTCGCCAAGCGGCTTTGTGGGAGGAAGTTAAAAACAGACTTGACGCAAATGCAATGGGGCTTTCAGGAGGGCAGCAGCAGAGGCTGTGTATCGCAAGGGCTCTCGCGGTTGATCCCAATGTTCTCCTTATGGACGAGCCGACTTCGGCGCTTGATCCCAGGGCAACAACCAAAATCGAGGATCTGATCGGTGAGCTGAGAGGCAAATACACGATCATTATTGTGACGCACAACATGCAGCAGGCCGCAAGGGTATCGGACACGACGCTTTTCATGTACGAAGGGGTCCTGATAGAATACGGCAACACGCGAGAGATTTTTACAGCCCCTTCTCAGAAACAGACGGAGGATTACATTACAGGGAGATTCGGATAAACATGGAGGGTGGAATATGACAATGCATTTTTTCAAGGAAATCGAGCGACTTAAGAAACATGTTCTCTCTTTATGCGCACTCGTCGAGGAGAACCTCAATCGGGCCATGCGTTCTATCGAAGAACAGGATGGGCAACTTGCCAGACAAGCTATTGAGACTGACAAGAGGATTGATGAGCAGGAAGTTGAAGTAGAAGAAGAAAGCCTTAAGATATTGGCGCTTCACCAGCCGGTTGCCATTGATTTGCGGTTCATTATCGCGGTTCTGAAAATCAACAGCGACCTGGAAAGAATCGGGGATCTTGCAGTAAATATAGCGGAGCGCGCCGTCTACTTGAGCAGTCAGCGTCGTCTGGATATACCTCTCGATTTTGAGGGCATGACAGAAAAAGTCAGAAGCATGGTCAAAAAGAGCATCGATGCCCTGGTAAACATGGACGCCGATCTCGGCCGCGAAGTGTGCAAAGCGGATGACGAAGTCGACGAGATGAACAGGGAAATCCACGAGATGGTCATAAAGAGGATGCACGAGAGCGACTCAGTCGAACAGATGGACAGTCTTCTGCATTTGCTGTCAGTGGCCCGCCAGCTCGAACGAATTGCCGACCATGCTACAAATATCGCCGAAGATTTGATTTATACCACAGAAGCAAGAATAATCCGGCATCATGCCGATGAGTCCTAAGGCTGGTTTCTGGTTGCTGGATGCTGGATGCTGGTTGCTGGATACTCCTTCGTCCCGACCTCCGCCACTGAGTCGGGACTACGGCTTGACATGAACGCGCAGAACTTACGAGTTCAGACTCTAACCCGTATATATCACAAAATTCCTGCTGCGAGCGCGGATAGCGCAACTGTGACGACACAAAAACCGCCTCCTACCCTTGCCTGAGCTGTACGCTTCTGATAAAATACACTTGTTTTGCAATAATCGGTCTTGGCTCAAAAGTTGCCGACAATGCGGCAATAAAGGAAGTGACACATGGTGGTAACAGCGGGCACATTAGGCGGGTTTCTAGATACCGAGCTGAGAATAGAAGATTTTCAGGATTCGTCAAATAACGGGTTACAGGTTGGTGATGAAACCCAAGAGGTGGCGAGAGTATGTTTTGGTGTCGATGCTTCGATGGAATTCTTTGAAAAAGCGGCAGCAAGAAACGCTGACGCGGTTGTTTGTCATCATGGAATCAGCTGGAGCGATTCGCTCAAACGTATTGCGGGCCTTAATTACAGGAGAATCGAATTTCTTGTGCGACACGGCATTGTGCTGTACGCATATCACCTTCCGCTCGACGCCCACCCGAAATATGGCAACAACGCGCAGATCTGCAGGGTCATGGATATGAAGAAGGTCAAGCCGTTTGGTTATTACAAAGGTAAACAGATAGGGTTCATGGGCGAGTTTTCCGAGCCATTGTCTTATACGGATTTCAAAGAAATGATTAGAGCCAGGGTGGGTCGGGAAATCAAATCCATGGACTTCGGGGGGGATCAGATCAGGACGGTTGCGGTAATTTCCGGCGCCGCATCCGAAGGAATTGAAGAAGCTGCCATTGAAGGGGTCGACGCGTATCTATCCGGAGAACCCTCGCTTGTTGCATACAACCTGGCTCGGGAATACAATATTAACGCTATCTTTGCAGGGCATTATGCAACTGAAGTTTTCGGCGTCAGGACCCTGAGTAAAGTCGTTGCAAAACGCTTTGGGATTGAAACCGGGATGATAGATCTCGGGATTCCGTTTTAAGGTGAGAAGCTCAGATTTACAATATGCCGCTATTTGCAGTGAATGACACTTAACGTGAAAGGACAACACATGAAAAAAGCGCCTTTAAAAGCCGCCAATAAGTCCCTCAATGTCCGCAGGTTTCTGTATGCCTGCGCCTTCTGGACGGTTGCAGGCGATGAAGAACTGAAACCCGAAGAGCAGCAGTGGCTCGAGGAGCAGTTTGGCGAAGAAGGGGCAACCTCTTCTTTGGAGGAATTTGTTTCGCTGGAGAGCGATGATTTTTTTGACGCATTTGATTCCGCGGCAGACGCGCTGAGCGAAGAAGAAAAAAGGGAAATTTATCCCCGCCTGGAAGAGTGGCTTTATTCCTGCGCTACTGCCGATGGAACCGAGGGAACCGGGGAACGGGATGTAATTCTGAAGATTAAAAACCGGCTGTCGCTGGAAACTGAGCTCAGAAATCTTGGCATACCCCGCAGCGCCGAACCGGGGGCGCAAAGCGGACCTGTGGAATCGAGAGTTGTCAGCGCAAGAAACCAGGAAATCGCCGGGGTGGAACCGCAGGTGTCGGACTATTCCTCCCAGGGAGACGAGATTTCAATTGTCAGGCAGGGCAGCCACGTTCTTTCGGGACATGACACGGAAGTAACAGCGCTGGATATATCCAGCGACGGCAAAAGGGTGGTATCCGGTTCGGAAGACGGTTCTGTCAGGATATGGGACTGGAGAAACGGCCGCGAGCTGATGAACGAATATGTGCACGAGATGGGAGTGATGGCCCTGCGCTGTTCACCAAAAGATGCCAGGGCGGTTACCGGCGATCGCCTGG
>CAYSRM010000062.1:0-8928 GCA_964433435.1 uncultured Victivallales bacterium | reverse complement strand
ACCCGTATTTCAAAAGGCCGCGGACGGCCATTTGAAAACGGTCATCTTCACGTTAACCCGCATATCTCACACTTTTTCGAGCAGAAACGGTTCAGAGCGCTGTTAGTGCGGGGCAAAATCGGTTTAACCGGACGAAGCTGTGTGAACACACCGCAAGATCGGGTAAAACGATTTGGGCTTGCAATAATGGCGCTATCAATTGTTTCCGCCGGAGGAGTGTGAGATATGCGGGCTAACCCGCGTGTCTCACGGAATTTCGTAGAGAGAGCGTGGAGAGCGCTGCTGCGGGGGCGCAAATTGATAAAACGCCGGAGCAGCCGTATAGACATACTGCAATCTGGCGTTTTGCCAATTCGTGCCGTCACAGTGGGGCTATCCGCGCTCGCAGCAGGAATTTTGTGAGATATGCGGGTTAGCTATCTTCCTTGTCAGCCCGGTTTGTTGACAATCTTCATTGAGCTGACCTGCGGTCCTTTTTCGCCTTCCTCGGGGACAAAAGTGACACCTGTGCCGGGCTCAAGCCGTTCGAAATCATGGTTAAGCACACTGTTTTGATGAAAATAATGCTCCATGCCGTCAATTGATCTTATAAAACCGTAACCTTTGTCATGAAACACACGGTCCACGAAAGCCGTCGGCTCCTGGTCTGGATGTCTCTTTGTTTCGCCGCTCATCTTGTCCAGGGTTTTTTTCAGGACACGTTCTGCGGTATCAAAAGTATCGGTTATCACCGCGTGAAGACTTTCGTGTTTAGGGTTCTGCCTGGGTTTGCTCTTTACAACCAGTTCGTGGCCTGGCGGAACATGCATATCGAGTCTTACTCTGTATGGATTTCCCTTGCGCTGGTGTTTCTGCGGCTGTTCAACCGCTATCCGACAACTTTTGAGGGCTCTGCATTTGCGCTCAAGCCCGGCCACTCTTTTGTGAATCAACTGTTCAATCTGCGGGGTTCTTGTGACGTCGCGAAAAGAAACTTCCAAGGGTATATCCATTGTATTGTCCTCCTGTGTTGTCTTTATTGTATTTTTGCAAAATTTTCGAGAAACCGGAAGGGCATATTGCCATATCCGCTGCCTTCAACCGTATGTAGTTTGAATACGAACATCAAAGATAGTTTATCCGTCTGAAGAGAAAAAGCAATAAGGAGGCCCCTGAGTCCGCGCTTCATAAAGTATGAGCGCTTCCGGTTGTCGCGCGTTTTGGCAAGGAGCGATTCTTGTTTTCCATGGTTGGGTCGGACCATCCGGGGCATGTGTCCTTGATGAACGAGGCAAAAGTGGAATGTCTTTCTCAAGAGTGGCGTTTCTGTTGATCGCATCTATTTGCATGTATACGGGCTTTCAAGGTTTGCCACCTACGTATGGGTTCGTGTATAGTGGTGAAACTAAACAATAACTTTTCAGCCTGCTTGGAGAAACATACGGAGTGAATACGACTGATCAAATAGCGCAACAGAAACAGAAGTGGGGTTCGAAGCTTCTGATCCTGGGCCATCATTATGAACGTTCATCGGTTTTGATGCATGCGGACAGGGTAGGGGATTCTCTTGAACTGGCCAGAATCGCCTCGTCTCAGCGAGACGCAGAACGGATTGTATTCTGTGGCGTCAGATTCATGGCAGAATCCGCGGATATACTGACTTCGAGAAGGCAATCGGTTTATATGCCTGATCCGGATGCCGGATGTCCCATGGCTGATATGGCGGATGTGGAGAAACTGAAGAAAGTATGGTCGTTTCTCACTGAGAGTGATGGACAGTGGGCGCCGGTTGTGTACGTAAACAGTTCTGCGCCTGTGAAGGCATTTTGCGGGGCCAGAGGCGGCAGTGCATGCACATCGAGCAACGCCCTGGAAATAGTCAGGCGTGAGCTGAAAAGCGGGAATCGGGTTCTGTTTCTTCCTGACGAGCATCTTGGCGCTAATACTGCTGTTCGGCTTGGTTTGGACAGAAACCAGATGGAATACTGTGATCCCGCAGAGCTTTGCGGAGGTCTTACTTCTGAATCCGTTGACAAAGCTTCGATGATAATCTGGCGAGGGTTCTGCCACGTGCATACCGCGTTTGCGCTGAGACATATAAAAGGCATAAGGGAGGATTATCCGCATGCCAGGATAATTGTCCATCCGGAGGTTCCGTATCGTGTTGCATCCCAAGCGGATGAGCTGGGGTCGACTGCGCAGATAATCAAGTACGTAGAGTCTCTTCCCGATGGTGCGACTGTTTTTGTGGGAACCGAGCGTCATCTTGTGGAACGACTTGCCGCCGAATATGGCAATCGGCTTGATGTGAGACCTCTGGCAAATTCAACATGCACAGACATGGCGCTGACGGATGAGGACAAACTTGCCGACCTCCTGATAAAATGGCCGGATTCCCACCGCGTGAGTGTTCCTGACAGTATTGCGCATAATGCGAGGAAGTGCCTGGAGAAGATGTTATCGAAGTGAACGCCCGTTTTGAAGTAAAGGCTCCGTTTTCGCCAACAGGGGATCAGCCGAAGGCGATAGGCCGACTTCTGGGCGGCCTGAATGACGGGGACAGGTTCCAGATTCTTGAAGGAGTCACGGGCTCGGGCAAGACTTTTACCATGGCCAATGTGATTGCCGGATATGGCAGACCCACATTGATCATTTCCCATAACAAGACACTGGCCGCGCAACTTTATGAAGAGTTTCGATATTTTTTTCCGGACAATGCGGTCGAGTATTTTATAAGTTATTACGATTATTATCAGCCCGAAGCTTACATTCCGCAGACAGACACTTTCATTGAAAAGGACGCGTCCATTAACGAGGAGATTGAACGCTTCCGGCTTTCGGCAACAAATTCACTTTTATGCAGGAACGATGTGATAATCATTGCGTCAGTTTCCTGCATTTACGGGCTGGGTTCGCCTGAAGATTACCAGGAAATGCTGGTGCGTGTGAAAAAAGGCGAATTGCTGGAACGTGACTCAGTGCTGGAAAAGCTTGTCGAGATCCAGTACTCGCGCAACGACTACGAACATGAGCCCGGGACTTTTCGTGTCAGGGGTGATTCTGTTGATGTGTATCCTTCGTATGCTCAACAGTCCATACGGATCGACTTTTTCGGGGACGAGGTGGAAGAAATAAGACAGTTTGATCCAGTTAGTGGCAAGACGGTTGCAAGGCTGAACGAAACCCTTATTTCACCGGCGCGGCATTTCGTTATGCCGGATTCGAAAATTAAACCGGCGGTTGAGCGCATAAACGCCGAACTTGAAGTAAGACTCCGTGCTCTGGAAAGAGAAGGCAAACTACTTGAAGCGCAGCGGTTGAAATCGCGGACCATGTACGATGTTGAAATGCTCGAGGAAATCGGCTACTGCTCAGGTATAGAAAATTACTCGCGCCATCTGTCAGGTCGCGCGGAAGGGGAACCCCCTGCAACGTTGCTTGATTACTTTAATTCGGAATTTCTGACCATTATCGACGAATCTCACGTGACGATTCCGCAGGTCAGGGCCATGTACAACGGCGACCAGGCCCGGAAAAGTGTGCTTGTCAATCATGGCTTCCGGCTTCCATCCGCCATGGATAACCGTCCCTTGAATTTTGACGAATTCCTGGGGAAAACAGGGCAAATGGTTTTTACTACTGCGACTCCCGGTCCTTTTGAAAGGAAAGTCGCGCCCGAACCTGTTGAACAGGTGATCAGGCCGACAGGGCTGATCGATCCTCCCGTTGAAGTAAGACCTTTGAACGGCCAGATAGATGATCTCATGGAAGAGGTAAGAAGCCACGGCTTGAGGGATGAAAGAGCGTTGGTTACGACTTTGACCAAGAAGACAGCCGAGGATTTGTCAGCTTATCTTCGAGAAGCAGGTCTCAAGGTCGAATATCTGCATTCCGAAATAGACGCGCTGGAAAGAGTTGCGATCCTCGGCAGGCTGCGCAGAAAAGAATTCGATTGCCTGGTGGGAATTAACCTGTTGCGGGAAGGACTGGATCTTCCCGAGGTGGCGCTGGTTGCAATACTTGACGCCGACAAAGAAGGCTTTCTTCGCTCGGAGACTTCGTTGATCCAGGTTGCAGGGCGAGCTGCAAGGCATGTTAATGGCAAAGTCATTCTTTACGCTGACAGGGTTACCGACTCAATGCAGCGGATGATTGATGTGACTGAATACCGGCGCAGCAGGCAGAAGCAATACAATAAGACACACAATATAACCCCTGTAGGTATCAGGAAAGAAATGCGCGATTGGGCCGGCGTTTCTATGGACAAGGCTCGAAAAGTTGAAGAGAACATTGTGCGCGAAACCGGCGAGGACTATGATGTCCATCAAGTTATACAGGATCTTGAGAAAGAAATGCTGGAGGCTGCCAAAGCTCTCGAGTATGAACGAGCCGCCGTTCTCAGGGACGAGTTGAAAGAACTGAATGAAAGCGTTTGATGCGCAGGCTGGAGAATTCAGCACAATTCAGCCTGGATTGTATATTGACCCGCCCCTTTTTACATATTCGACCAACACGCCCGCGGCTTCAGAGCGACAGACCTCCGTGGCAACCGTAATGCCGCGCTTCTCGAGTTCTCGTGCCCAATCAGCGGGTCTTGCGCCCTCGTCGAAACCGATATTTTCCGCGTCTTCCGCAGTAGCCCCGCACACAAGGGATTGCACCCCGGACCACTGCACCGCCCCAAGGCACATTGCGCAAGGCTCTGTGCTGGTGACCAGTTCGAACCGGATGCCTTCCACGCTGCGGAGGTTGTGAGTGCCTGCGCGGTGTTGTGCAAGCGTTAATGCCATAACTTCCGCGTGGGCTATAGAGCATGCGGAAGGCTCCACGACGTTGACCCCTGCGCTTATCAGCCTATTATGTGTATTGTCAAAAACGGCCGCGGCAAATGGGCCTCCGGAGTTGTATTCCACGTTCTTCCGCGAAAGACCTATAACAAAGCGCATACGATCAATGCGTTCGGGAATGCATGATTCCACGGTCTGCAGATCGGCCTGGAGCCACTGGGGCAGGGTTATTGCGAACTCGTTCTGGAAAGGTTTCATCATTGGCGAATATTGTTCAAAAAAGATAAGCGGAGACTATTTCTTTTTATATGGATAATGGGTTTTCAAGGCGCGGCGGGAACAGAGAACTTCGTTTGTCTTACCTTTGTACACAAAACGAACCCGGACATAAAGGCGGGTTTCAGCGCCCAGCACCTCTATCTCATGGCCCCTTGGTATGGCGCCAAGGTATAGACGCCGCCCTTTGGCGCTATAAACATCCAGGGCAGATCTTAGAACAAGGTTTGTCTTAGGTATATCGGGGGCCGCATGAGAACTTTGCATTGCGTGGGGCTTGCCCCATCCGCCGCGTTTTTCCCTTTTTGCCTGTCTCTCAATGATCTTCAGACGCGCCCGGAACTTGCTGGCGCGAGTGCCGTCGGGCAGTTTGGCCCATGCTCCGTACACCCGGGCCAGGCCGTTTTTGACCAACTCTTCCGAGAGAAATTTTCCATCCACTTCTACAAAGCCGAAGAACCTTGGTCTGGCGCTGCGCCCCTTTGCTTCTTCACGTTTAGAATGCACAGTGAAGCCCTTGGAGAGAAATTTCCTTGTGAAAGCTTTGGCCTTTTTTGCCAGTTCGAGAACCTGTTTCTCGCTGATATCCCAGTATTCAGCCTGCTCGGTGACTCGATCGGGTATTCTCTTATCATTTTCGGGAGTGTCTACAAAATACAGCCTGAAGATATAGTGGTTGCTTTTTGTTCTTACGTGAAAGCTGTCGCCATCAAAATACATCTTATCAAGATGCTTGCATTGTTCGTATGCGTACCAGCGCTCGGCGAGGGCAGTGGGCAAAAAGACAGGAACGGCGGCCAGAAGGAAGGCCGCGATGACTGTGCGGTTTAAGAAGTTCATTAGTTTCCGTTGCTTTCCAGTTTATCCATAACTGCGCTGTAGACACTGTCGACACTGATATTCTGCATGCATGTGTTATTTTTGCATGGGGAAAAGCGATGGTTAAGCATGTTTACGCAGGGGCTGCAGGTGGTGCCGGATGTTATGCATGTTGCGTTTCGGGAAAGCGGCGAATACAGGGTTGGCGTCTCGGGGCCGAACAAAGCTACTATCGATATATCCGTTAAAGCCGCAAAATGGCATGGCCCGCTGTCGTTTGATATTAGCACATCGCTCATGGAGTACAGTGTCAGCAGTTGCCGAAGAGTTGTCTTTCCAGCAAGGGAGAAACATTGGTCCGGTTTGCCAATTTTGAGCGCTATATTTTCGGCGCCTTCCCTTTCCGACGGAGCTCCGGTAATAATGATCCTGGCGTTTGGTACTTCGGAGATCAATCGGCGGGCCAGCGAAATGAAGTTTTCAAAAGGCCATCGCCGCAATGGAAGCAGATCACTACAGTTGGGATTCAGGAGAATAAGCCTGGCCCTGGAGTCGTCTGCCTTATGATCCTGCAGAAGCTCTTTGACTTTGGATTGATCCTCCTGCGAAGGTTGAAAGCGAGGCAATTTGAGTTCGTCCTTTGTTATTGGAGTTTTAAGTAGAGGTTCGCCATCTGCAGGCGCGGTATTGGCTGCCTTAACCAGTGTCAGGAACATTTTTGCTGTGTGATGCTGAAAATTATAACTCATCTCGTGGGTAAAAAGACGTCCGCGATAAGGCCCCTCGGATGTGAAATTGTAATAGCCCACTCTGTTCCGGGTTCCCATGAGGTAGGTTACTACCGCAGAAGACCGTGTGAGTCCTTCCATGTCGATTGTTGTGTCAATTCCTTCCCGGCGAACCCGTTTCCTGGCGCTTAGAAGTCCAGAGAGGAAGGTATACATGCTGGAATCGTCAATTGTGAGTACATTTTCCCGCTTGAAGTAAGGCAGAATATCGGTGATGGATCTATTTTGTTCAAAAACCAGTATAAAGATGTTTTCTTTGCCGACAAGCTGTGTAGCTTCTTCGAAAGCAGGACAGGCAAGCACGGTTGATCCCATTTCGATCAGTTTGACAAACAGTATACGCCGGGGTGGGGCAGGGCTGTAGCCCATGCGTCTTATGCGGTTAAGCATGGACAGGCCAAAGCATGCAGGTGCACCCAGAAAGTAGTCGAGCTTCTTTATCTTTTGAGGGTCCATAGAAATATCTCTGTGTCGGAATATAAAAAAAGATTATTTCATGCCGTCATCTTATATTTCAAGTATCAAAGTGCAGTTGCCGCGGTTCGAATGGGTGAAACGCCGGAGCAGCCGTAGAGAGATATACTGCAATCTGGTGTTTTGTCAATTCGTGCCCGTGCAGTGGCTCTTTCCTCGCTCGTAACAGAAATTCTGTGAGATATGCGGGTTAAACCCCTGAACGTTTGAATACAGAGACCGTTCTTTGCCGCTGCTATAAGATTGACTGGAAAGGCGATATTGCGGAACGTACAGGTAATATTAGCGAAATCCAGTTTTATGACGAACCACATATGGTCAACCATATCAGAGGTAGATGAAAATGGAAGAGGCACAAAAGAGCGAGCCGGGTGCCGTACCCAGGCTTTCTGTGTTGATTCCTACATGGAACAACATGGACTGCCTGGACCTTGCATATCGGGGGCTTACGAGAAACAGCTCAAACCAGCACGAGATTATTGTATTTTTTAACGAATACAATGACGACTGTAAGGCCTGGGCCGAGGAGAGGAATATCCGGTACGCAGGCAGTCAAGAGAACACGGGTGTATGCAACGCAGTTAATCGCGCGGCTGAAATGGCGCAAAGCAATTGGATATGTTTCATAAACGACGACATGTATCCATTGCCGCAGTGGGATTCGGCATTATGGCAGTATGCGGATATTGCTGAACCCATATGGCTCTCCGGCACTGCCGTTGAACCAGGAGAAGCCGCTGAATGTTATATAGGGAACCAGGACTACGGGCGCAACCCGTCTGAATTCGAAGAAGAACGGCTGCTCTCTGATTACAGCAAACTTAAAAGGCCGTTTAATGTGGTCAGCACCTGGACGCCCACCCTTGTGAGGAAAGTCGACTGGGATGCTGTCGGCGGGTTGGACGAGGATTATTTTCCCGGTTTCGGGAGCGATCCGGATTTTGCCATGAGGATGTACCGGCATGGGTGCAGGCATTTTATAGGCGTAGGCACGAGCCTCGTCTATCATTTTTCGCGGAGCACCACTTCGCGGTTTGACGATAAGATTCACGAAGACCCCCGCCGTCTTTTCAAAAAGAAGTGGGGCGTATCACGCAGAAAATTCTTAAAGAAGATTATCCAAAGGGGCAGGGTAATAGGCGCATAAGGCGGGTTATTGGCCGCGCTCGTGGTGTCATTGGTCATTTTTTGGGCAAAAAAACACAGAACTTATCGGTTCAGACTCGCATTGCGCTTAGGTAAGCACATTTCTCATTTTTTCGATGCGGCTCAAGGGGAGGTTCGCCCTCCCCACCGCAGTTCGTAATCGTAATCTTGCTTGTAATCGTAATCGGTTTTGGGGTGAAAGGCGATTGGAATTAGGATAAGAATTAGGATTACGATTACGATTAGGATTAGATTCTGAACCGATAAGTTCTGTGCGTTCATGTGAAGCAATAGCCCCGACTCAGTGGCGGAGGTCGGGACGAAGGCTGATTGCGTAGAAAATTTGAGCATCCAGCATCTAGTATCCAGCATCCAGCATCCAGAAACCAGCATCAAGCATCAAGCAACCAGCATCCAGCATCCAGAAGCCAGCATCCACTTTTTTTTAACTGAATCTAATGTTGCGATGTGAGTTTGTACGAACACCGGTTAATCTGTTTATCCTTCTGGAGGAATATAATTTCAAAGTTTGTTTTTTCTTCCGGCGCAGGTTTGTAAGGTTCTGTTTTCTCAAAAAGATCGGATGCCGCAAACAGATCACTGGTCCATTGAAAGTAATCCGTATGATCGGTGGCTATGTGGACTTTGCCTCCCCGTTT
>CAYSRM010000061.1:0-9242 GCA_964433435.1 uncultured Victivallales bacterium | reverse complement strand
TGCGAAACCAAACAGGTTCACTGCAGCAAAAATCATCCGCTAAATCGTTTGACACGGTCTCAAGCGAGAGTATAAATTTATAATTTGAAAGTGAGAATATTAACCAGGTGCACTCACGGGAAGGGAGAGTGATCAGATACAGTGATTGAAGTGAAGATAAAACGCGGAGAAGCCGTTGACAAGGCTTTGAGGCGCTTGAAGAAAATCATGGATAAAGAAGGCATGATGAAGCAGGTACGTGCCAACCGTTACTTTGAGAAGCCCAGCGAAAAAAAGCGGCGCAAGTCCGCGAGAGCAAGGGCGCGAGCTGCCAAGTCAAGATAAGAAATCCAGGCTACATAAAATAATGAAGACAGTGAAGCTCCCCGGCACATGTCGGGGAGCTTTGCTGTATTGAGATCAGAAAGGGGCGAAAGAGAACCCATCCTTCGCCCCGGCGCTGCAAGATGCGAGGCTGCGACGGACAAGTAAGCAGGGGATGCCGGTCCGGATCGGGTACTACAACTGGAAGAGATATATCAAATTGAAGTCAGAAAGTGACACTGGAAGAATGGAAATAGCCCTTTCTACCAGATGGAATGCGTCGCGCCATCGGAAGGGCGAGGAATTGGTTCAGGAAATTCTCGATCTTGGCATTACAAGCATCGAACTTGGATACAACCTTACTATGGACCTGGTTCCCGGCGTTTCAAAAATGATAGAAGAAAAGGCCGTAAACGTGACTAGCGTTCATAATTTCTGTCCCGTGCCCGTAGGCGTCTCCAGGGGACATCCGGAGCTGTTTCTTATGGCCAGCGACAGTCAGCGCGACAGGGAAAGCGCAGTTAACCACACTTCCAGAACCCTTGAACTGGCGGCCAAATGCGGCGCATCGGCAATAGTAGTTCATGCTGGATACGTTAAAATGCCCAAAATGACATCGAAGCTGATAACCCTGATGTATAAGAACGAACAGCATTCGCGGAAATTCGAAAAAACAAAAATGAAACTGATGCTCCAGCGCGAGAAAAAGGTTGGTCGTTACCTTGACAATCTGAGCCGATGCCTGGAAAAACTTGTACCGGAAGCAGAAAACGCGGGTATCTTCATCGCCCTTGAGAATCTGCCCACATGGGAGGCAGTGCCAAACGAATCGGAGATGGAAGAGATCTGCAAAAGGTTTCCATCGGCTGTCGCTTACTGGCACGATACAGGACACGCGCAGGTCAGACAGAATCTGGGATTCGGCATACAGAAGAAATGGATAGAAAAGCTTGCGCACTGCACGGCCGGTTATCATATTCACGATACAGACCACTGCGCGAACGATCACATAATGCCGCCCCGCGGATGCATAGGATTCGACGCTATCGGACCGGTAATACAAAAGGGAAAGCCGCTTGTCCTCGAGCCGCGCCCCGGAACCCCGGCAGACGAAATTACAACAGCAGTTGAATTTCTTGAAAATATATGGCAGAAGTAAACGGTGGCAGCATCGAGTAAAAGGTTGCGGAATTGTTGACAGGGGAGAAGGAGGAAAGATGAAGAAAGCTTTGATTACTGGAATTACGGGGCAGGACGGATCCTATCTCGCAGAATTTCTGCTGGAAAAAGGCTATGAAGTCCATGGTATGGTCCGCCGGTCAAGCACGGAAAAATTCGAGCGGATCAGTCACATCAAGCACAGGCTGAAACTTAATCAGGCCGACCTTCTCGACCAGTTCTCTCTGGTCAAGCTTATGGAAGAGGTTCAACCGGACGAGATTTATAATCTGGCTGCCATGTCATTCGTACCAACTTCCTGGAACCAGCCCATATTAACGGGCGAATTCACGGCCATAGGGGTGGCCCGAATGCTGGAAGCCATGCGCAAAGTCTGTCCAGAGGCAAAATTCTACCAGGCATCAAGCAGTGAAATGTTCGGGAAGGTACGGGAGGTGCCACAAAATGAAAACACCCCGTTTTATCCGCGAAGCCCTTACGGGGTCTCCAAGGTCTACGGCCATTACATCACTGTCAACTATCGTGAGAGTTACGACCTCTACACCGTTTCCGGAATTCTTTTTAATCACGAAAGCCCAAGGCGAGGGAAAGAATTCGTTACAAGGAAAATCACTGACGGCGTAGCAAGAATCAAACTGGGGCTCACAGATGAACTACGGATGGGGAATCTGGACAGCGAACGCGACTGGGGCTTTGCCGGTGACTACGTCAAAGCAATGTGGATGATGCTCCAGGAGGATAAGCCCGACGATTATATCATCGCTACCGGCCATGCTCATTCAGTACGCCAGTTCATCCAGGCGGCCTTCGATTACGTCGGATTGAATCCTGACGATCACGTGAAAATGGATCCAAAGTTTCTGAGACCCGCCGAGGTCGACCACCTTGTTGGCGACGCATCTAAAGCAAAGCGGATCTTAGGATGGGAGCCGGAAGTTGACTTTGAAGGCCTGGTCAAACTTATGCTTGATGCGGACATGGAGAGAGTCAAAAAAGAAATGTCATCAAAATAACCGGAAGACATAAATTATGAAACCCCGTGAGACATGAGGGCTGCAGGAGAGAATATTCAATGATGAGCACGGAATGTCCAATGATAAAGGGCAAGAATTGTCCGCAGTGTCTTGAGTACAGCAGGTTGTTCTTCAACCTGCTGCCGTGTTGGTTGCGGCCGGAGGCCGCCTTGGGATAAGGAAAGCAGGATCTCGATGAAGGTACTTATTACAGGAGCGGCAGGTTTTGTAGGCCATTACCTTGCACAGGAACTGTCCAGTGCAGGATGGGAGGTAATAGCAGGCGATATCAGTTTCCCGAGCCCTGTCAAGGCGGCTGCGCAGAATCTGGAGCTTGACATACTTGAGCAGGCAAAACTCGAACAAGCGATATCAACGTGCAGCCCGGATGCTTGCGTGCATCTTGCAGGGAAGACTTTTGCGCCTGCAGGCGAACAAGCTCCGGCCGAGATGTTCAATGTCAACGTGATCGGCACGCTTAATCTGCTCGAATCTCTGCTCAAAACCGGACCTGAAACGAGATTACTGGTGGTTTCTTCAGCCCATGTGTACGGCAACGGCGAACCCGGCAAAATGATTGACGAATCCGAACCACACAAGCCAGGAACCATGTATGCTATATCAAAATCATCAGCAGACCTCGCATCTCTCGTTTTCGCGCGGCATCACGGTCTCGACGTCATCGTTGCCCGCCCCAACAACCATACCGGCCCTGGCCAGCCCGAATGTTTCGTAGTACCTGCCATCGCCCGACAGATCAAAAGAATGGCGGAAGACGGCTCCGGAAAGCCGCTTCAGATAGGCAATCCGGAAAGTTCAAGAGACTTTCTGGATGTGCGCGATGTAGTAAAAGCTTACAGGCTTCTGCTGGAAAAAGGGGAAACCTGCAATGCCTACAACATTGCGTCAAGCAACCAGATAACTATCGGCAGCCTGGTAGAAAAAATATGCGCGCAGGCTGGAATAAAACCTGAAACCAAGATCGATCCTGAAAAATTCCGGCCAACAGACCATTCGCCATTTCTTGATACAACCCGCTTGAAACAGGATACCGGCTGGACCCCGTCAATTCCCCTGGATCAGACAATGAAGGATATACTGGCCTGATGAAACAAAAAAAGAAGAAGCTTCTGGGCTCACTAATCCGTCTCGGCATCGGCGTGGGAATTGTTCTATTCCTTGTTTACAACATTAACAGGGGCTCAAAAATAGTGCAATTCGAGGCCGGGGCAGTCTCGGTTCCCCGAGACTCGATATACACGAATGCTGCTACTGCCGGCCAGCATTTTACGGTGCTTGAGAAAGCGGAAAAGGATGAAAGTGTAAGGATGCTTCTTTCCGCGGAAGACTCCGAAGAAATCAGCGAGACTGGAACGCTGGCGCTGTACAAGGGAAAAGGCCCGGAGAAGCTTCAATGGACCAGCAGAGAGATTTCCTACGGAGGTATTCGCCTTTTAAAAGACTCTTTCGTTCTTGCCGGAAGCCGCTGGGGCTTCCTTGCGGGCTCGGTAATGTGCTTCCTGGTCTGCCTCACAGCATGCGGATTGCGCTGGAAAATGATACTGAAGGAACAGGGCCTGGATATCGCGTTCGGCAAGGTAATGTCTATTCTGTTTGTAGGACACTTCTTTAATGCATTCATGTTCGGAGCAACCGGCGGGGACGTCGTTAAAGCTTTTTACACGGCAAAAGAAACCGGCCACAAGAAAACGGAAGCGGTTTCGACCGTATTTATCGACCGGCTAATAGGTTTGATGGCGCTTGTTGCCTTGACCCTGGGAGTAATGCTCGTTCGGTTTCGGTTCTATCTCTCGACTCCGGAAACCAGGTATGTATTCCTCTTCCTTTGCACGGTAAGCGGCATAGGGATAGCCGGATTCCTGACAATGGTGTTTACCAGGGCGCTTCTTGACAAAATCGGTTTTTTCACTTTCCTTTCTAAATCCAAGGTCGGGCTGGTAATGCTTCGTGTATACACCTCTCTTTATGAATCACTGACCCATCCCACCCTGTTCGGCAAAACTTTCGGGCTGTCGTTGCTTAATCATCTGATGCTACTGGTTGCAATGTACCTGTTGGGGCGAGCAGTTCTGGCTGATTTGTCCTTTGTTGATACCCTGTCGCTGGGACCGACCATAAACGCTATCGGTTCGATCCCTGCTACTCCAGGCGGACTCGGACTTCGCGAATATGCCGCGGTAACGTATTTCGGCGTAATCGGTATCGCAGCAACAAAGGCTTTGACGATCTCGCTTCTAATTTACGCCACCATGCTGTTCTGGAGCATTGTAGGCGGATTCGTCTTCCTCGGCTACAGCTCCACCCCTCTGAAGGATATCGCGGAATCGGAAGAAGAATAAAGAAGCAGAAAAACTAGCCCGCATATCTCACGGGATCTCGTAGCTGCCTGTCCGCCATCCGGCGGAAGAGCGTGGAAATCGCTGCTGAAGGGGGCGACTTGGCGAAACACTGGAGCACCCATATAGACATACCGCAATCTGGCGTTTTACAAATGCGTGCTATCCGCAATCACAACAGGAATTCTGTGAGATATGCGGGCTAAATACGCCGAAACAGGTTATCCATAACTTTCCCGGCCAGCGCCGGAAGGTCCGGGTCTCTTGCGCCCATGATCAGCGCCACATCACCCGATTCAGCAGTCGATGCAATAATTCCAGCGGCAGCCTCCAGCGACTCAACAGTTACGACATTAACTCCGCAATCATGAAGCAGGCCGGCCAGAACATCAGAGTTTTCTTTGGCGCCGGCCGTGCCGCCGGCATAGTAAACCGGCAGCAGGTATAACCTGTCATCCTGTCTGCAAAGTCGGCGGAACAATTCTGCGAGATCGTCGCGCATTGACCGGAGCGGGCCAAACCCGTGCGGGCGCCATACAGCAAGAACCCGCCTGCAATAGGGAGCGACAGCATTCCATGCTGCTTCGATCTTGGCAGGGTTATGAGCAAAATCATCTATAACAACAATTCCCCTGCATTTACCGACCACCTCCATCCGCCGATGGACCCCCGGAAAACGCGACAGTGCTTCGGCCGAATCAGAGAGTTCAACCTCAAGCATAAAACACAAATTGACAGCAAGACATGCATTCCAGACATTGTGCACCCCGGGACATGGCAACTTGAATCTACGGTTTCTGTATGTGAACTCACTGCTGTCTGCAGTCAATACAAGATCGTCAAACGGTTCTTCATGTATCCATCTGCCGTCGACTACCGGGCCTTTTACGCGACTCTTAAACTTGTCAAAAAGATTATTGGTCTCGTTGATATCAAAATGATCCCTGGATGAATTTGTAATAACCGCGTACTGCGGGCGAAACCACAGCAAAGACCTGTCGCTTTCGTCAATTTCGGCAACCCAGGTACCGCCTGAACCTTTTCTGACGTTCCCTACCCGCTTTGCACCCGACCATGATTTAACAATGCCACCGTTAATAACCCATGGTTCCCTGCCGGTCTGTTCCAGAACCCAACCAACCATCGCGGTAACTGTGGTTTTTCCCGAAGTACCGGTGACGCCGACCAGGTTTCGACCGTTGAGCAGTCGCGAAAGGCATTCGGCACGATGTTCGACAGGAATATCCATCCTTCCGGCCTCAAGCAAATCCGGGTTATCCGCTTCAATGGCCGTGCTACATACTACTACAGAGGCGCCTCGAATCCCTGTGCCGTCCTGCGGAACAAGTTCGATGCCGGCCGCCTGCATGATACGCGCAATCTCCGGCATTGTTCCTCCGCTCAGACGCCGATCCGACCCGCTTACGTCCGCGCCCTCGAATTTAAGGACCTGAGCCAGGGCGCTCATTCCGCTGCCAAGTATTCCGACAAGGTGGTATTTCATAGCTCCTTAATCGAGGATTGCTTGAATAAGTGAGTCGAACAATTTGGAGAACCTGCCTACCATTTGTGGCAGCATGGCTTATCCTATCTTTGCCGTGCAATTTCGACAGCGACGCTCCGGGCTTTGGATAATGCGTGGGGTTTGTCGACAGTCACCTTCACAGACTTGACCATTTCATTTTGTAAAGACAAATGCGCAAGTCGGTCTGCAAGGCGTTCAATAAGCATGTACTGACTCGATTCAATGTGCCTTACAAGCGCTTTCTTAAGACTCCTGTAATTGAGTGTATCCCCCAGGTGATCGGTTTCGCCCGGGCGGGAAAGATCGCATTCCAGCTCCAGGTTCACTACAACCTTCTGCTTTTTCTCCCGCTCTTCCGGCTTGGTGCCTATTATACAATCAACTTCAAGGTCCCTGATAAGCATTCGATCCATTTGCATCACCTTTCGCCGGCGCTCAAATGCGCGCCGGAATCCACGTATAATATCTGTCCTGTTAGATAATCCGCCTTGGCCGCGAAAACCACAGCCTCGGCAACATCTTCAACACTACATTTATGCGGGACTACAGGCAATCCCTTTCCGGGAGTTGTCGAAACCTCACCAGAAGATGGCTCCAGTATATTCCCAGGGGCAACACCATTGACCCTTATCAAAGGCGCAAGTTCCACAGCCAGATCAAGCGTCACTGCCGCCAGAGCCTTCTTGGAAACAAGATAAGACAAAGATCCGGGCGCATGACCTGCGATTCTGGCGTCGAGCAGATTTACTATGCTGGCACAAGGGGGCTCATGGCTGATATCAAACGACTGCGAGGCAAACTCTCTGCAAAGAATTACCGGAGCTGAAAGGTTGAGATCAAGTTCGCCTGTCATCCTGTCCCGGATAGTCTGTTGCAACGGATCTCTGTGATAGACTGAAGCATTGTTCACCAAAATATTCACCGGACCGCATTCGTTCACAGCGCGGGCAAAAACATCGACACATCCGCGTTCCGAAGAAAGATCCCCCTGGACAACAAATGTACTGTCGCTGCCAAGTTCACGGACCAGTTCTTTGGCCTCTTTTTCAGAATTGCGGCAATGGATAATTACTCTGCAACCCGCCCCGCGAAGAGCCTTCACGATGCCGCGCCCGATCCTTCGCGCTCCGCCTGTAACTATTGCTGTTGAATTATTAAGGTTCATTTAATTGACACCTTTTGTTATAAATTCTGGATTTCAAAGACTACATACACCATAATCCAGCGCATGAAAAGCATACTTCAAGTCCTTTTCGGCATAATGTTGGTTCTGGCGCTCGCACCCTGCACATCGCTTGCAGGCAAACAAGACAGCGCCACAACATTTATCATACCAGTCAAAGGCCCTATAGAACGAGGCCTGCTGTATACTGTGCGCAGGGGGATGGCAGAAGCCGACGCAAAAGATGCTAGCGCGGTGATCTTCCATATGAACACCCCGGGGGGATCGGTTGCCGTCACGGAAAAAATTATCCGGATGATGATAGACCTTCCGCGTGATATCGAGACGTATACATTTGTTGACAAAGACGCATTGTCGGCAGGAGCGCTGATTTCACTTTCTACTGAGAATATATATATGTCTCCCGGAAGCAGGATCGGCGCCAGCGCAATAGTCACAGCAACAGGAGACATACCCGAAGGAGATATGAAAGAAAAATACGTCTCTGCAACCCTCGCCCTTGTTCGTTCCGCCGCTGTGAGAAACGGACATGATCCTGACATCGCAGCAGCAATGATGCGCAAGGAATACGAATACAAGATTGGAGAAGACGTTATATGCCCGGCAGGCAAACTCCTTACACTGACTTCCCATGAAGCTACAAGGCTCGTAGAACGCGACGGCACCAATGAAACACTTCTGGCCAGAGGTATTGTTGAAGACCTGCCCGGCTTGCTCAAAGAAATAGGCAGAGAAGACAGCAAAGTGGTAAGGCTTGAAGCAACCTGGGCTGAAAACCTGGCTCGACGGATCGAAATGCTTGGCGCGCTTTTTCTTATTGGCGGATTGCTTGGAATCTACGTCGAGATCAAGACTCCTGGTTTGGGCCTGCCTGGACTGCTGGGTATTATCTGTCTGGCTATCTTTTTCTGGGGACACAACGTGGCCGGTCTGGCCGGCCTTGAAGAAATACTTTTTTTTGTGCTTGGACTGCTTCTGCTCGTCCTGGAGATATTTGTCATACCGGGCTTCGGCATAGCAGGAATCAGCGGGCTTGTTCTTATGGCAGCCTCGCTTCTCTTTTCAATGGTCGAGCATTACCCCGGAAATTCATGGTTAGACATACCACCCGATCAGATGCAGTCGGCAATCGTCTCTGTGGGCAGCGCGCTGGCTGGCAGCGTTATACTTATGGCCATTCTGGCTCGATATATTCCAAGAGCTCACATGTTCAGCCCTGTTTTTCTTCAGTCATCAGTGTCAAAAACACAAGGCTATACCGCCTCCGAAGATACACCGGAACTTATTGGCGCAAAAGGCATCGCACTCACGCAGCTTCGCCCCGCAGGCATAGGCAGCTTTGGAGACAGACGCCTGAACGTTGTTGCAAGAGGTGCTTTTATAGAAAAAGGACAACCGATTGTTGTTGCCGAAACCTATGGAAACCGTATAGTTGTAGACAAAATCAGACAATCGTAATGGGTCAATATCGTATATAAGGAAAGTTCCGAAGGAACCCCCACGTAAGGCAAGTGATAATGTCGCTCCCATAGAGGGACAACCCGTCTGCACGCGAAGTGTTTGAAGAAAGTTCCGGTGCGTCCGCCTACTGGAAGCAAGCTGCCTGCGCACAAAGTGTTTGCAGGCTTTAACAAGAGACCGCCAAGGTCAAAGTGATGGAGGCATGGTTACAAAAAGATGGA
>CAYSRM010000060.1:0-9249 GCA_964433435.1 uncultured Victivallales bacterium | reverse complement strand
ATCTCTCTCCGCCGGACACGTGAAAAAGAAAGTTCAGCGCCAGGGCCTTGTGCAAGCTGGGGATCAAAAGGAGATCGTATCAGAACTATGCAAATGAGGTTCCAACGCAAGTATTGACACATTCAATACAATGATTCCGGCAATAGCAAGCTAAATATAAGGAAATTTTTCAGCCGCAGAAACAATGCATCGTCAAGCTGATGCGGAGCAGACGGACTTTCCACGGTTAACAGTTCTGCCGCCATGCTTGCTGGAGCTCCTGCACATTGCCAGACTCACCGTTCAGACTCAAGGCAAAGGGACTTCAAATAGTCGCGTACCGCGATGACAAGATCGGAATTCGTTTCAAACGGAAGCACTCCTGTTCCGACAGAGGTGTTGGGTCTCTGAGATGCAATGCTATAAACCCGTCCGGCTTCCTTCTTTGCTGCTTCGGCATCGCTGCCTATGAAGACCCCCGGGTTCATGTTGACGCGTACTTCCACATCCGGATAGGACTGCATTCTGTGCATAAACATTTGCTGATTTGTTTCTCCGGGACATATCACGTAACTGGCTCCCGCCTCGATTATGCTCTCAATGATCAGTTCAGTATCGCCCCCCACAACACATCCAAGCTGCCCTTGAACCAGCGGGGAGGCTTTCTTCATGATTTCTGCAAGCGCTGGATAAACGCTCCGTTCAAAAAGAGCAGGTGAAAGGATCGGCGGCGAAGCCGCAGATTCAAAAAAAGATATCCCAATGCCTGCAGAAGCAACAGCTCTGCAGAATTCAACCTGACCGTCAACCAGGTGCAGCAGAGCATCTCTGACCTGGTCGGGTGACTGCAGGATATCGCACAGCAATTCGTTCAAACCCACAAGGTTCGCAGCTATGGAGAAAGGCCCGCTTACAGGAACCTTCAAATCGCTATCCGGATATTTTGCAGCAAGCCTCTGCGCGGTCTGTATAATCATCGGTATGCGTCCGTCACTGGCAGGATCCAACAGAGGAAGACCATGCGCCTGCGTAATTGAATCGCATGGGTGGGTGGCAAGGGACGGGACAGTATTATCCGTCGGCTGCCCTACAGTCGCGCCGTATGCTTCCACTTCAAGGTTGTATATGTCAATTCCGACAACTATCGGATTATGGTGATATTTCTCAAACGCTTCGGAGTGTGCATGAAAAAGCAGATCCGGATCCCTGGACACCTCCCAGGGAGATTTATCTATACATGCAGCGGCATGCTCGTACACGACAGGTTGAAATTCCATTGCCTCACCCCAAGCCTTTATAAGTTTGCATTATTAGAGCTTTTAGCAAATCGCATATTTCACTGCAAGCGGAGTATCTGGAAATTGGCCAATCCTGCTTCGCCTGTTTGGCTACCGAGGGCATGCAGGATACGCGTTCTGCTGTACACCACATCTTTCAGGCTGGAAATACATCAAGAATTCTATAGACTTGATGTTTCGGGTAGATTTGCTGTTTTGGATTGGGCCGTAAAAGTGAGATTTCTTCTATACAACATCAAATACGCAACGGGTGGGAGCAAACTTCTTTTCCCTCTGTGGGGATATTTTCACATGACCAGGAAGAATCTCAAACGCATTACACAGTTTATCAACAAAAATAACGCCGATATTATAGGCCTGGTGGAAGTTGACGCCGGTTCGTACAGAACAAGAAAACAAAACCAGGCCGAAACCATAGCCCGCCAACTCGGACATTATCACAGCTACGCTTGTAAATACGCCAGCGGCCATGCCGCGAATTTTATCCCCGTGCTGAACCAGCAGGGAAACGCATTCCTGACAAGAAATTCCTTTTCTCGGGAGAAGTTTCACTATTTCGAGCGCGGCATGAAAAGACTTGTAATAGAGCTGGAACTCGAGAACGTAACTGTTTTTCTGGTTCACCTTTCTCTGACATCAAAGGTCAGACATCGACAGCTTAACGAGCTCTATGGCATGGTTTCAGCAACCGACAAACCAAAAATTGTTGCAGGCGACTTCAATGCACTGTGGGGCGACCGGGAAATCCAGCTTTTCCTTGCCGCTACAGGACTGATCAATGCCAATACCGACCGGGAACCATCCTTTCCGAGCTGGAAACCCAAAAGGCAGCTTGACTTCATCCTGCACAGCAAGCAGATACAAGTGAAAAATTTTGAAATTCCTGATGTCAGATATTCCGATCATCTGCCTCTGTTGTGTGACTTTGAAATCAGATGAAAACAACACAAACGATGCTGGAAATTATTGATCTTGGCAGAAAAAAGTACAAGCCGGTCCTGGAATTACAGAACCGGTTCGTTGAAGAACGTAAAAATGCAAACCGTCCAGACACGCTTGTGCTTGTCGAACATGAACCGGTCTATACTCTCGGCAGATCCGCCAGCGAAGGCAATATCCTCCTGGCCCCCGACAAACTCTCCAGCAAAGGCATTGATGTGGTTAAAATCGGGCGGGGTGGAGACGTTACTTACCATGGCCCCGGTCAGATTGTTGGATACCCGATAATAGATCTGCGCGAACGCAAGTTGCGGGTAGTTGACCTGGTTGACGGGCTCGAAAATACCATCACTGCAACATTGTCGCATTTCGGCATAGAAAGCCGGTTGTTGCGCCAACACCGCGGGGTCTGGGTGGGCAACGAAAAGATTGCCGCAATTGGAGTCAGGATAACCAGGGGGATCAGTATGCACGGTTTTGCCTTGAACGTAGTCACTGACCTGAACTACTACCATGATATTGTTCCGTGCGGAATAACAGACAAAGGTGTAACATCAATGGCGAATTTTGTCCGGGACCTCAAGATTGACGATGTTAAGAAAATCCTGGTTCTGAACTTCAAAAAGGAGTTTGGTTATGGAATCCGAGACAAAAGGACACGCAATTATGAGCACGATACCGCTGATTGACACCTCTAATTTTATTGAAAGCCTCAAGAAATTCGAGCGACCCTACCAGAAAAAATACTATGCGATGTTCTCCTCGTATCTCGGAGGCATCGTAACGGACCCGTGCTTGATGCTGGCGCCGGTCGATGATCATCTTGTCCACAGAGGCGACGGCGTATTCGAAAGTATGAAGTGCGTGGACGGAGCCATTTACAATCTGAATGCTCACATGCAGAGACTTGCTGTATCTGCCGAAAATATTGAATGTTCAATCCCCGGAGATATTGACAGCCTCGTCAATGTTATCAGAGAGGTAATCATATCCGGCAAAAGACGAGACTGCTGCTTACGGGTAATCATTTCCCGAGGCCCCGGCAGCTTTGCAGCGAACCCTTACGAATCCGTTGCGCCGCAGACTTATGTGATTGCATACCGGACTCCGACCCCTTTCATGGAAAAACACCCCGAAGGAGCAACGGCTAAAATCAGCTCGATACCGGTTAAAACAGGAAAATTCGCCACAGTGAAGTCCTGCAACTATCTTCCCAACGCATTAATGAAAAAAGAAGCCGCGGACAAACACATCGATTTTGTGTTCAGCATCGACTCCAGGGGCTTCCTCGGAGAAGGCGCTACCGAAAGCGTGGGCATCGTATCTTCCGATGGCGGTCTGCTTTTCCCGAACCTCGAAACCGTTCTACGCGGAACAACAGCCGGGCAGGTAATGAAACTGGCTGAAAAGCTGGTGTCAAAAGGGCTCATCTCAAGCATAGGCAGGTCCGATATTACGCTTGAACAAGTCCGCAATGCGCGGGAAATAGTTATTACCGGAACCACCTGCCATGTTGCGTCGGTGACACAATTCGAGGGCCGCAAAGTGGGAACCGGCAGCCCGGGCCCCGTATCCACGGAGCTAAACAAGCTGCTGTCATCTGATATGTGTGAAAATGATGCAATGCGAACCAGTGTTTTCAGCGACGAAATCCCATAAAAAAAATACTGGCTCGCAAAAAGCCTTTTTTCTTTTGGCGATTCCGTCCGAATTTGATATTTATGCAGATTTATTTGCCCGTTACCGACAGGAGTTTTTGATGAGTTTTAGAAAGATATTCAAAAATGGCAGTTTTAGCGTAGAGCTTAAAGGCAATACGAAAGACGAGATTATAGAAGAAATGATCGACATGCTGGTTGCAGACGGGAAGATCAAGAACCGCCAGCAGGCGCTCCAGGCTGTACGGGACAGAGAAAACAAAATGTCCACCGGCATGCAGCATGGGATAGCTATTCCCCACGGAAAGACCAACGCAGTGGATAATCTTGTCGTTGCTCTGGCATTAAAAAAAGAAGGTATTGATTTCGGAGCCCTTGATGGAAAACCCTGCAAAATTTTCATTATGACCATCTCGCCCCGGGGCAGGACCGGCCCCCATATAAGTTATCTGTCCGACATAAGCAAGCTGCTTAACAACGCCGATATAAGAGAAAAGCTTCTGAATGCGCAAAACGAAGATGAAATGAAACGCATCCTCCTTACGGGTTAACTCCGATGCATAACAAAAAACAGTTTCTCAAGGTGTTACTATGAGCCATGAAATGGTTCGATTGATTGTTCAGCTTGGTGTCATAACAATAACGGCAAGATTATTCGGCCTGCTGTTTTCCCGCTACTTGCGTTTGCCCAAGGTCCTTGGTGAGCTGTCAGCAGGAATGGTCATAGGGCCATACGCCTTTGGCGGGTTGGTAACTCCCTTTTTTCATACTCCACTCTTCCCCATGGTTGAAGGTGAAATACCTGTAACTGCAAGCCTTTATGGAATCGCGACATTGGCTATACTGGTGCTCCTGTTTCGAGCGGGCCTGGAAACAGACCTTTCGATCTTTCTGAAGTACTCCGTTGTCAGTTCCGCCGTAGGAATCGCAGGCGTACTGTTTTCGTTCTTCTCGGGAGCGTTCATAACTGTAGCCTGTGGCATCGCCGATTCCATCATGGACCCGGCAGCGCTTTTCCTCGGGACCGTTTCAACGGCAACTTCCGTTGGCATCACGGCGAGAATTCTCTCCGAAAAAGGCAAAATGTCCTCGCCGGAGGGAGTCACCATTCTGGGCGGAGCTGTTCTTGACGACGTACTTGGCATAATCCTCCTCACAGTAGTGGTAAGCATCTCAATGGGTTCGGGAACAGGCAATGGCGTGAACTGGGGACGAGTCGGCATAGTCGCAGCAAAAGCTTTGGGATTCTGGCTGGTATGCACTGTAACGGGCATTTTACTTGCACCAAGGATTACCCGTATTCTGAAATGGTTCAAATCAGATGAAGTCATGGCAGCTTTCGCATTTGGAGCAGCTCTGCTTCTGGCGGGACTTTCGGAAATGGCCGGGCTGGCAATGATAATCGGAGCCTACGTAACCGGCCTTTCACTGTCCCAGACAGATGTCGCCTACGAGATCCACGACCGGACAGACGGCATATACCAGTTTTTTGTTCCTGTATTCTTCTGCGTAATGGGAATGATGGTCGATTTCACTGTAATGCTTCCGGTCCTCGGCTTCGGTCTTGTTTATGCGACAGTTGCAATGCTGGCAAAGGTAATTGGCTGCGGACTCCCGGCATGGTTGCTGGGTTTCAATCTCCGGGGCGCAATACGGATAGGGCTGGGTATGCTTCCGCGCGGAGAAGTCACCCTGATTGTTGCAGGAATCGGCCTTTCCATGGGAGTTGTAAGCACGGAACTTTTTGGCGTAGCTGTTCTGACCCTCCTTGTTGCCAGCGTGATAGCCCCCGGCGCATTGGTCAAAAGCTTCGAAGGGGGCTCAGGGGTACGTGCAAAACTGGCAGGCAAAACAGAGGATGAAGATACAAGGATGATAGAACTGGAGGTCCCAACAGGCCAGGTCTCCCATTTCCTTCGCTCAAGAATCGAACAGGCCTTTCGTAATGAGGATTTTTACGTAAAGCGGCTTCAAATGGAACAGCTGATCTGCCATATCAGAAAAGAGGATATCGTCATAACCCTTACCGAACAGGAAAACAAGATAGTCCTGGAGACAAGAAGGAAAAACGAGCAGCTTGTGCGACTTATCGTCCTGGAAGAACTGCTGGACCTCAAAGACTTCCTCGACTCTGTACAGAAAATGAAAAGTCCAGAGACACTGGGCGCCGACTTTATGTCGCAACTTTTCACCAAAGAATCCCCGGAATAGCGCGCTGTTTCAGTTTCGGCAGCCACGAACCCACGCCGCTCATCCCCCGTATCAGAATCCGAATAAGTGTTTTGACGACGCTATTTTGACGACGCTATTTGACGACGCTATATTTGACGACGCTACCCGTCGGCAACTTATTGAACCAAAACGACTTGCGCCTCAAAATGAGAGCCGTGGGGGTTTTAGGAGCATGTGGTTGGGCGTTTTTCTTGTTTTAAACAGTGGTTTATCTGGATGGCATGCCATGCTGTTTAACCCTGCCCTTTACCCACAATATGACGCTGGGCTATTGGTTCGGGTGCTTGCTGTTGAGCATGCACCTGTGCAGCCTGCCTGCCGTGACTCAGGCAGGTCCGTCTGCGTAGGACGGTGCTCTGCGCCGTCCCGGGGGAGAGAGATGGCGGAATGTTGGTTCTTCACGGAAGTGTGTTGTCACAGGTCTCTCCTGATAGATAAGCGAGATAGCCCGCATATCTCGCAAAATTCCTGCTGCGAACGTGGATAGCGCCACTGCGATTTGACGAATTTGACGACGCTACCCGTCGGCAACTTATTGAACCAAAACGACTTGCGCCTCAAAATGAGAGCCGTGGGGGTTTTAGGAGCATGTGGTTGGGCGTTTTTCTTGTTTTAAACAGTGGTTTATCTGGATGGCATGCCATGCTGTTTAACCCTGCCCTTTACCCACAATATGACGCTGGGCTATTGGTTCGGGTGCTTGCTGTTGAGCATGCACCTGTGCAGCCTGCCTGCCGTGACTCAGGCAGGTCCGTCTGCGTAGGACGGTGCTCTGCGCCGTCCCGGGGGAGAGAGATGGCGGAATGTTGGTTCTTCACGGAAGTGTGTTGTCACAGGTCTCTCCTGATAGATAAGCGAGATAGCCCGCATATCTCGCAAAATTCCTGCTGCGAACGTGGATAGCGCCACTGCGACGGCACGAATTGACAAAACGCCAGATTGCAGTATGTCTATACGGCTGCTCCGGCGTTTTATCAATTTGCGCCCCCGCAGCAGCGCTTTGCACGCTCTCACTACGAAATTCTGTGAGATATGCGGGATAGTAGCGAGCGGTTAAGCGACCAGGGTATCCGAGACAGACGGAAGAGATAGGGGGGTGTACGGGAGCAACTGGCCGATGTGATCGCCGAAGGCATCAACAGGGGCAATGGCCCGTTGATTCCCTGGCGCCGAACGTACGGCGCCTGGCGGGCGATTTCGGCGTATCGACAAAGACAGCGCACCGGGCGCTGAACAACCTGGCCATGCATTGCGCCGGGCTGGGCGGGTTTACGCCCGACATGCTGCTGGATCTGGATCCCTTGCATCCGAACCATATTCCGGATCCCGCCCCCGCCAAAACACTTTCCACGCTCTTCCGCCGGACGGCGGACAGGCAGCTACGAAATCCTGTGAGCTATGCGGGCTACTCGTATACAGTAAAACGAAACGCGGTCTTGTCCCTCGTTGTCTTTCCAAGATTCCTGTCGCACCCTTTGCTGGCGCTCTTCGCGACTCGGTCCAGTTCACTGCAATGCATCGCCTGATGCACACCCATTCACTTCACAATAATCACCGTGCCCGCCGTGCCCGGCATCTCGACATCGAAGTCCAGAAAGGGTCCATAATTGCCATCATCGTACTCGTGCGGTCGCAGTTGCTTGACCGTGTCCTGGTTTCCTGCATGGCTTCCTGGAGCCTTATAAAAGAGGAAAAGTCCGTAGTTGGGGGTTGTGCCGTCGATCCACCCCTGCACAAGAGAGACGGGTATCGTCCAACTATAGTAGCCAACGGTCGTCCCTATCGTGCTGATGTCAAGCGCTGTGCTATCGTAATGCGTCCCGGCGGTGGGCTGATACTGCGGAAGTTCAGCGGGTTTCGAGTCCCAAGGTGTCAATGTCTCGGTCCAGTCGACGTTCATTTTGTGAATTTGCGCGCTGACATCTTTGGAGTCCCCACTGTTAAAAAGGTAAAGCCGGAGCGTTGCATCGCCAAGCACGGTTGCGCCCGCATAAGCCGAAAGGTCGAATTTTATCAGCGGGTAGCAACGCCAGTCCGAACCGCTATCGTAGGCGTTAAAATACAAGCGCCAGGACTCATTATTTGGGTTGGGCCAGCCGGTTGTTTCCGAGGCGTTGTTGCCAACAGTGGTCGCGTCTTCCGACGCAAGCTCACTGACCGAAACGGGGTCCGCTGCGACGCTACCCGCCAAGCCAGACCAAGAGGCCATTACCACAATCGGAAGCATGACCTTCATGCTGCGACTGGAGACCAATAAACCGCCCGTGTGAAAACGTTTGAACAGCGTAGATAATACTTTGTCCATCATCGTTCACCTCAACATTTTTTTGTTTATATTAGCCTGAATCCATGACGGGGTTTTCCGCCACGCCTGTTTTTCCGTCCGGAACCTGAATTGCCGCGATCATCGCCGGACGTTTCCGATGATCACGGCGTCTTTTCGCCAAGTTTCTCAAATTTCTCCGAAATTACACCTCTTTTTTCGGTTCCGCAACATGTTTTTTCAAAAATTCTCATTAAGTGAATTGACAAGGTAAGTGCGCCCCCCCAGTTGGTAAAGGGGCGCAGTTAGTCTGTCAAAAGGGGGGAGATGCATTTAGTCTGCCAAAGGTTTTGAGACAGAACGATGAGCATGGACGGTTTTTGTACCCCCGTCCCCCCGGGGGGACGGGGCGCGTTTAGTCTACCAATTCGGGCTGCCATACGGTTCCATTTCACAGTCTCCGTAATAAAACGGGGCATTTACAATAGAAAGGAATCATCATGGCCGCAAAGAAGCATCTCACGGACCTCGAAACTTGACGACGCTAACTTGACGACGCTACCCGTCGGCAACTTATTGCACCAAAACGACTTGCGCCTCAAAATGAGAGCCGTGGGGGGGTTAGGAGCATCTGGTTGGTCTTTTTTCTTGTTTTAAACATTGGTTTATCTGGGTAGGATGGCTCCATACTGTTTAGCCCGCATATCTCTCAGGATTTCGTAGTGAGAGCGTGGAAAGTACTGCTACAGGGGTCCCAATTGGTGAAACGCCGAAGCCGTCGTATAGACATACGGCAATCTGGCGTTTTGTCAATTCGTGCCGTCGCAGTGGCGCTTTCCGCGCGCTCAGCAGGAATTTTGTGATATACGCGGGCTAGGGC
>CAYSRM010000059.1:0-9250 GCA_964433435.1 uncultured Victivallales bacterium | reverse complement strand
AGTTCAATACCGGCTCCTGATGTCTGAGAACAAGCTTTCCGAAGGCCTCCCGGTCCTCGTTGGCCGCAAGTTTCATCAGTATTTCATCGGATTGGTCGGAAGACCTATTTTTGTGTTTGTGATTGGTCATTTCAACTTATCTTGGGGCGAAAAACAGCCTGCTCTCAAGCCTGAGATATATTGCAGTGTTAGATTCAGGGAGATTCACCACAGAGTTCTGCCAATGCATGGATAAGACGGCAACGAACGTGGGTATCGTCATATCGGTTGGACACTTTCTGAGTTTATGGAAGAGCGAAAACTTCAGGATGACGGACCTCAGGTTACAGGTGTGTAGAAGATGTTGTGAGATATGCGGGTTAAGCTCCGGGAATGACGTGGATCCTGTTGTGCGGCAGACAGATTTTGAGTTTCTGGCCGATTTCATAATCAAGGGATTGGTTTATAGGAACAAAAAGAATTATCTGTTTGCCGGCGTTGACTGCAAGTCTGTGGTAAAAGCCCCTGTCTCCGACCTCTTCCAGGCGTGCGGTTATAACGTTTACTTTCTCGTTTGTTGAAGCCAGCCTGACGTTTTCGGGGCGGATCATGAATCTAATTGTGTCCGAGTAGGAGCCTTCGATACGTATTTGATGGTTGGAAAAATGCACAATGCTGCAATTATTTTCGCATTGGGTTGCCAATCCGGAAAAAATGTTTTCAGCCCGGAAAAAGCGGGCGACATACTCATCATGCGGGCGCCTGAGCAGATCTCCCATGGTTCCGGCCTGACGTAAACGGCCGTTGTGAAGTACTGCCGCCCAGTCAGATACAGCGAGGGCTTCTTCAAGATTGTGACTGATATGAAGGGTTGTGATCTTGAGTTCCCGTTGGATCCTTCGCAAATCGCGGCAGACTCGTTCCCGGAGTCCTTCATCCAGGGCGCTGACCGGTTCGTCAAGCAAAAGGAGCCGGGGTTGCACCGCCAGCGCGCGGGCAAGGGCCACACGCTGTTGTTCGCCGCCTGAAAGCGTGGCGGGCCATCGGTTTATAAGGTGAGAGATCTCCAGGAGATCAAGAATCCATCTGATCTTGCTTTCTGCTTCTTTCTTGCTCAAACCCTGTGATTGAAGGCCGAAGGTAATGTTGTTTTTCACGGTTTTAACAGGGAAAAGCAGATAGTCCTGCGGAACATATCCTATTTTCCGGTTTCCAGGGTCACAATCAGTGACATTTTCGTCTCCTACTATGATCTGTCCTGTTTTTGCGTGGCGGAGTCCGCATATGGTTTCGACAAGGACAGATTTGCCGCAGCCCGGCGGGCCCAGAAGAACGCCATAAGAGCCTGATGGAGCCTTGAGGTTTATAGGTCCGAGCCTGAATTCTCCTGCTGTTGTTTCCAGTTCTGAAAGCTGTAGTTTCATACTAAATTTGTGTCATTCTTAAAGTCTGATCTGTTTGATTTCCGCCTACGCGTTTGACAATTACCAATACAATACCTGCCAGCACAATCATCATCAGCGCCACCGCAAGAGCTGCTTCCAGCCGCCCTATGCTCATTTCCAGGTACATGCGCACGGGCATGACTTCTGTGCGGCCGGTGGTTGATCCTACAAAAGCTATTATCGGTCCGTACAGCGCTAGGGCCCTGGCCCAGATAATTACACAGGCGGCCACAACATGACTGCGCACTGTGGGTAGCGTGATACGGAAAAAAGCTTTTCCCGGTGTGCATCCCAATGTCTGCGCAACTGCGGCCAGGCGGGGGTCTACTCCGTCAAAAGTACCCTTGAGCATTCGAGTTCCATAGGCTGCGGCTATCAATACCTGTACAAGCACAATACCGGCCGGCTCATGAACGAACTTGAGTCCGATAGCTTCAAGACCGGATCCGATAAACGATCTTTGAAAAAGGACCAGCAGGCTGATGCCGAAGAGTAGCGGGGGAAGGATTATGGGCACATCTACAAGGCCATCCATTATGGTCATCCACCGTCCTTTCCTACGGCTGAGCAAGTAACCGGTGGGAACTGCTATTGAAAGGGCTATAACGGCTGAAACCGAAGAGGTCCAGACGCTGAGCCACACCGAGTGCAATACGTCGGGGTCGGTGATTGATTCCATGAATTGTTTCCGGCCCAGAGAAGTGCCGGAAACCAGCAGAACGTCCGCCAGAATTATGCCGCCTATCAAGAAGACATAAAGAGCCAGTATGCCTCTGAAGGCGGGATACAATATGCTTGATGAACGGTTTCTCATAGTTGCCTTGCCATGCTCAACGCAAACCGCTTTATTCATCAGGTAGTGTAAACCGGTGCTTTTTCAGGATTTCACGAGCGGTTTTTGAAAGGCAGAATTTAGCAAACTGCGCCGCAAGAAGAGGTTCCTCGGATAGTGTCAATCGGACAACAGTGACCTTGACCCTTTGAGGATCATATGTCTCTTTGGTGGTTGCGGATGTAATTGCGTCGACTTTGTATTGTTCTTCTATCGGCACAACTTCGATTTCTTCCATGGCCCGCGCGGGAGCGTCCCAGAGCGTAGCCACATCGACTGCTCCCAGCTTGAGTTGATTGACCAGCGTATGGGTGCGCTCCTCGAAGATCGCTCTTTTATTCATGGCTTCGGTCATGCCGTGTTTTTTAAATATTTCCCATACAATTTTGCCCCGCATGCTGTATTTGCGATGTGAAAGTCCGACTTTCAGATCCTCTCTCAGGAGGTCCTTGAGTCCTTTCACATTCTTTGGGTTGCCTTTCTGTACGGCAAGCACCGGTTCCATAACGGCCACCGTGTACCATTCTTTGGAGAGCCCCTTATCCTCGCAGGTGTAAGCAAAAGGGTCGTGGCATATGTATATGTCACCCTCTTTGGATTCTTCGATCTGAAGCAACACGGTGCCTGAACCCCCATAGTCGCGTAGCGTCTCACATCCTGTCTGTCTTTCAAACAGAGCGGCCAGTTCTTCGACAGGAGGGCGCATGGAGCCACCGCAACCGATGCGGAGTTCCTTGCCGGCGACCTTGTAATCGTTCTCCCTGAATATTCTGGAACCCGTATCGCCGGCGGCAAATTCCATGAAGGAACGCGCGAAATCGCGGTTGCCTGAATCCTTAATGAGGCTGATGGCAAGTGGCACAGCATGGAAGAACGGATCATTCAGGGCTACTACATCTATAGAATCTGTGTACTGTGCCGCTGTCGCGTCCCATATTATTGCCGCATCCAGGGCTTTAAGCTTGACCTGTTCAGCCAGGCGGTTGACTGTGAGAGCCTCGAACTCCGGTTTTACGGCATCTTCAAGGCTGGCGGCAGACAATACATCGCGGCTCACACCGCCGATTGCGCAGGCATCAGCCTTGCCTAGCCCGACTTTGACGTCATCCCGGGCAAGGTCATTTAAACCGATAATGTTTTCCGGATTCCCTTTCTGTACCGCTATCACGGGCACAAACCATGCAACAACGCGCTGCTCATCGACAAGGCCTTTTTCGCGAGCGGTTTCGACCCATTCTGCGTCGCCGGGAAGGTAAAGATCGGCTTTAGCTCCCGCGGCAATCTGTCCTTGTAACGTTCCCGATCCGGCATAAATTACTCGCACTTCGCCGCCGGATTTCTCTTCGAAGGCCTTGCGCAGGGGTTCCATTGCGGGCCGTATTCCGGCGCCGCACATGACCGTGAGGGTATGGCCCTTTTCTTTATCGGCTTCTTCGGCCTTCTTCCCGCATCCTGCAACAACCAATCCGGCAATGAGTAAGGTTAAACACTTTTTCATCTCTTTCCTCCCTAGTTTGTCTGTTTCGTCAAAAAGTTCGCTTATTCGGCTGTCTCCTCGCGTCTGGAATCAATAGCGCGGCTCTATGATCCGGCTCCCGCATTGTACTTGTATTTCACGCCAAAGGTATATAGAGGTTTGCCGTCAATAATTGTATGCGCGTCGTCGAGGTTTTCTATATCTTCGCCAAGCAGATTTTCGGCTTTTGTAAATATGGTCCAGCTTTTGTCCAGGCGCAATTTAGCGCCGGCATCCAGGCTGGTGTAATCTTCAAGTTCTGTGGTCAGGCCCTCGGGATTGTCGGTAGCAGCGCCGGGTCCGGGTTTCCAGTTCCATGCCTCTCGGCCAAAGACTGCCCGCACGGCGCCGAAACACGCCATCTCCTTCTGTCCGGGAAGCGGCCGGGTGAACGTCAGCCTCACATTCGCAGATGAACCGGGGCTGTAGGGAAGCTGCCGTTCGCTGCCTTCGGTCTCGTTATCCGTGTACGTGTAGCCACATTCAAGCAGCCATGGACGGCTGAGCCTGGCCGCCATGCTGGCCTCCGCGCCGTATATAACAGCTTCTTCTATATTTTGTCTGCGCCATACATCGATCTCCGGGTCATCAACCCAAGAGCCTTCAAATACCGGAACTATCATGTCTTCAATCTCGCTGTAGAACCCATAGACCTCAAATTTCACTGGCGGCACAGGCTCCGTTTCAAATCCCGCCGTGTATGTGGCGCTGTACTCCGGTTCCAGCTCCGGATTGCCGAACCTGTAAGCGGCGCCGCCATGTCCGTAGCCTTCCTCGTACAACTCTTGAAGTGTGGGAGCGTGATAGCCGCGGCTTGCCGAAACCCGCAACTGGAACTTTTTGTGCGGCGAATAAAGGGCGGCAAATTTTGGACTTATGGCTGGATCGAGGCCTTCTACCTTGTCGTAACGCATTGCAGTCAGGATAGAGAATGCTTGTGAAACTGCCCATTCATCATGGGCATATAGGCCGTGGGCATCCTGGGCGTGAGCTTCGACGGCGTTGCGCGCGAATTTGTTGTGTCTGTATTCTGCTCCAACCAGGAGCGCGTGTGAATCGTTGGGCTGCCAGGTGGCGAAGATTTCAGGTTCCCACAGCCGGTTTTCCTCGCTGTTCAAATCTGCTTCCCAATGCGCGTAGGCCAATTCTGCCGACAGGCCCACAGACGCGGACGGCTGGTGGGCGAGGCCGATGACTGGGCTCGCCAGCGAACTGTCTGTAGTGTCTCCGAACCAGTCCATCCGGTTTTCAGACCAGTTCAGCCAGCCATAAACCTGCGTGTTGTCGCCAAATGCTGCATCGACCCGGTTGAACCAGTTGAATTGACGATAGCCCATATTTTCTTTCCGGTGCTCGGGCTCTATCAGATCCACTCCTTCACTTTGACGCCAGTTTATGAAACTTGCGATGCCGGCGTCGGGTCCGGCAGGAACCAGAGCGTGCGCGCCGCCCTCGTAAGTCTCATCGCTTCCTGCAGAGACATAACCGCCGCTTTCGGCAGTTCCTTTGTATTTTCGGGTGATGATGTTTACGATCCCGCCGATGGCGTCAGAACCGTATTGCGCTGAAGCGGCTCCGCGCATTATTTCTATGCGTTCGACTGCTTCAGGAGGTATCATATCAACGTTCTGGCCTGTGTGTATGTGCTCGGTGAGAAGCTTAACGCCGTTCACCAGCACAAGAGTGTAGCTGGGCGGGAGGCCGTTGAGGCTGACCACACTTCGGCGCGGATACCCGCTGCCGGTTCCGGTTTCCACGGCTGTGCCGGTTTTGTATCCAATAAGTTTGCCAAGGGAATCAGGTTGAATCCGTTCAATGTCATTCCGGTCTATAACCTGGATGATATTGGCGTTCTCGGGGCGGTCTTGTTCCAATCGGCTGCCGGTAACAACTATTTCGTGCATTGTAATCGGTGCATCTTCCTGGGCGCGAGCCAATGTGCAGCCAAGCACTGCTGAAACTGTCATGCATCTCAGTAATACATATGATTGGCGCAGACTTATGTTCATTATCCTCTATTCCTTCCTTTCCGGTTGTGTGTCAGGGGCAGGGCTTGCAATATTCCTTCATTGTTGTTCACAAAGCCCATATGGCCGCTGACGACAATGCCGTTGCATGAGCTGCCGACCTTGTGACGCCAGACCTCATTGCCAGTTCTGTTGTCAAGCGCCACCAATGCTCTCAGTTCCGCGGCATCCACGGCATAAATCTGTCCATTATCAACCGCGAGGCTTCCACAGCCTCCTACGGGCGCTTTCCATTTCAGGGCGCCGGTAAGGGAATTATAAGCGCGAATGTCCATGCCCCTGGCAAACAGGTAACCATCGGTCAATTCCATCTTAAGAAAATCAGGCAGTTTTTTCTGCCATAATACTTCAGTCATGTCGATTGTACGGCATTGGATATAACCGCCGTATGAGCCGTTCCAGCCCATGTAAATTCTGTTGCCGGATTCGCGCACCGTGAAAGCCCCGCGTATGCGGCCGTTGCCGGTCTTGTTGCCGGATAATGAAGCGGTGCGCTCAACTTCGCCGTTATCGGCCGTTAATACATGGAAATTATCGCCGCCCGCTGTGAGCACTTTTCCGTTGCAACGAGCGGGAGCTGAAAGTCTTGAAGTGGTGTCAATCGTGGTGCTCCATTGCAGTGTTCCGGCGGTTGCGTCCCGGCAGATGACGGTCCTGCCCGAGACCCAGTAGATTTTGTCTTCTACAGTAAGTGGTGTAGAAGGGCCGGGCCATCCTGAGTTCCTGGTCTCATGTTGCCAAAGCAGGCTTCCGTCTTTTTCCGAGAGGGCTGCACAACGCCATGTTCTTCTGTTGCGAGTATAGAGCAGGAAGAGTCTGCCGCTCCCCATGGCCATCCTGGCGGAGGCTACCTTGATGCCGCTTTTCCAAATTACTTTTCCTGAACGGCCATCTAGGCAGGCAACATGCCAGAGCTTATCAGAACCGATAATGTTGTCCGCGGGTTTTTCGCGTCTCAGCACGAAAAGCTTGCTGTCATGTGCCAGGGGGTAGGAAGCGGCGATCGCCTGCGAGACAGCTACGTGCGGAAGATTCCATCCTGAATCCATATCAGCAGGATCATTCTTCCGGCTGAGATGTTGTGACAGGACAAATACTCCTGCGCTAAGCAACCCGGAAATACAGATGCCTGTAGCCGTTCTTTGAGCCGCACGGATACGCCGGGCCCGCTTAATCTCCGTCCCGATTCGAGGCCAAATTTGTTCAATGTTACTCATGTCTATATATTCATACGGGCCGCATAGCCGGAAAGTGACATTTTTAGCCTGGCGGTGTTCGAGGAAGAAGTAAGGTCTTGGTGTTATGGGTTTTGCAAAGACGCATAAATGTGTGAGAAAAGCTCTTTTATTCGTGGCAGGAGAAATCCTGGCGGAGTCGCTGAATCAGTCTCTGATGCCGTTTTTTTATTGCTGATATGGAACAGTCGAGGCGATTAGCGATTTGCGCAAGTTTACGTCCTTCAAAATAATGCATTTGTACAAGAGTCGATTCGGCGGGCGTAAGTTTTGCCAGAAGGCCTTTGGCGCATTGCAGGCATGGGCTGGTACGAATTTCCTGCGCAGATATTATTTCAGCGTACTCGTGAAGTATTTCTTTGCGTCGCAAGGCCTTCCGCTGCATGTCTACGCACACATTGCGCAATATGGTGTTGAACCATGGTTTGAAGGTTCCGGAGGTCTTGAAACGCCTCCGGTTTCGAACAACTCTGACGAGAGTTTCTTGAACAGCGTCCTCAGGATCAGCCAGTGTATTCAATTTATATCTGGCGGTTTGCAGCGCGCGGTCATAGTGCCGCTCGGCGAGTAAGCGGAAGGCTTCTTCGTCGAGATGCTTTTTCAGCCTGGCCATAAGAGCTTCGTCTGAAATTTTGTCATTTTCATTGCTGTTCATCCCTGCGAACATACTTGACGATGGCTCCGTATGTCAACTCTCTGCAGGAAAGCCACGGCAATTCGCGGTATGGCGCCATGGCTTCAACAGAGTCGGCCGGGAATGACCGACTTACTGTGGTAAGGCGGGCATTCCCGAAGCTTGCCGCAGGAAGCTGGAATTGTGTCAGCTGTTGAGCTTCTGGGCAGGGATTCGGAAGACCTTACTACACATCTCAGTAATTTGCCCGAAAATCGCATTTTGCATTCGCAAGTTTAATCCCTGTTTTTCGCCCAGGCTGAACGTTATGCCGCGGCCGGAGGCCGCCTTAGGGTATGAAGCAATATCAGATTCTAAACTCCCGCTAACATAAAGCTAACATGAATGTGGAATATATGATACGAGGGAGATTTGGAGGTGTGGTTTCGAGTTTCCCAAGGAAGTTGTCGCAGTTTGAAGAGCCAATCAGGGGCAAGGATAGTTGCTTAATTTTAGTGAGGAATGTATGATGAAACCTGTCAGCGATTGTTCAACAGTTAAACAAGACGTAGCTTTTGATTGCAAGAGCGCTGGAGGTGAAGTCATGGCCAGGGAACGCATACTAGTTGTTGAAGATGAAGAAGATATTCAGGAATTAATGCGCTACAATCTGGGTAAAGAGGGTTATGATGTCATATGTGTGGATGACGGCGAAAGCGCCTTGAAGAAGGTAAAATCTAAAAAACCCGACCTGATAATACTCGACTTGATGCTTCCGGGAATTGACGGGCTCACTGTGTGCAAACAACTGCGGGCGGATACAGATACACGGGACATTCCTGTTGTAATGTTAACCGCAAAAGGGGAAGAGGCCGACGTGGTAAGCGGTCTTGAAGTCGGCGCCGACGATTATGTTACAAAACCGTTCAGTCCCCGTGTACTTCTTGCGCGGATCAGGGCTGTGCTTCGCCGCAAAGCGGCGGCAGCGCCTGATGCCGAAGCGGTCATCAGGAGGGGTGATATTGAAATAGACCCCGTTCGCCACCGGGCGCTTGTAAAAGATGAGCCGGTCGACTTGACATTTACAGAGTTCCGTGTTCTCGAATTTCTTGCGCGGCGTCCGGGCGTTGTTTTCAACCGTTACCAGATAGTTGACGCTGTTCGAGGCGAGGATTACCCCGTAACGGACCGGTCGGTTGATGTTCAGATAGTGGGATTGCGCAAGAAGCTGAAAAATTGTTCACACTATATAGAAACCGTTCGAGGCGTCGGGTACAGGTTTAAGGATGCGCTCTGAGCGCTCTCCGGCAGCGGCGCTTTTCCGGCTCTTCCGCCGGATACGAAATTCTGTGAGATATTCTGACTAACACACTTCTAACATTTGCCTCATTTATCACTAATCCGTGTTCTTGATGTTATGCCGCGTTGTGATTGTATCAGCTTGTGCTGTTCATCAAGTCTGCGAGCTGACAGGCATGATTCGCTGGAGCCGGATGTCGCGACACGAACACGCTGAATTATGCACGTATGCGTAATAACTCTTTAAGAGAGGAGGTGAAGTCAGAAGAGAATAGAACCTGGTTGTAGAAATTAACTAGTCTTA
>CAYSRM010000058.1:0-9898 GCA_964433435.1 uncultured Victivallales bacterium | reverse complement strand
CATGTTGTAATAACCATGACCCCCCTGCCGCAGTCGGTTTCTCATAGCCGCCAGGACTAGCCCGCATATCTCACACTTCTCCGGCAGAAACAATTGATAGCGCCATTATTGCAAGCCCAAATCGTTTTACCCGATCTTGCGGTGTGTTCACACAGCTTCGTCCGGTTAAACCGATTTTGCCACGCACTAACAGCGCTCTGAACCGTTTCTGCTCGAAAAAGTGTGAGATATGCGGGCTAGCCAAGGTGGCGACGTCCAGTTTGTTCGCGGCCTGCACGGATAGTCAAGGTTAGTATAGTTTGCGGCAGAATAATGGAAAAACACTACAGAACACATGTTAAGTGGAAGCAGGTTCCGGGTTGCGGCCAAGAGCCGCATATTTTACTGTCCGGGGCTTTGCGATGGAAATTTGCCGGATTGGAACGTCCGGCCCTGATAGCCGTGGGCGGGCCGGGTGGAATCGGAAAAACCACGTTTGCAAAGAAGATGGCGGTTGAATTGAGAGAGGCCGTGGTTCTGGGGCTGGACGATTACAAGAGTCCGCGCAAGGTGCGGGAGCAGAAGAGGATCTACGGACCACATCCCGAAGCGAACGAGATGAAACTGTTGCATGGCCACCTCCGGCAGTTGAGACAGGGAAAGACTATTGAAAAGCCTCGCTATTGTCGTCACCAAGGAAAGATTCATGGCACAACATCCTTCGCGCCGGATACCTTCGTGATTGTCGAGGGAGAGATTGCGACTTATAAGGAGTTTTACGGCGAGATAGATTTTTCAATATTTATCGATTCTCACTGGGAAACACAACTGAATACGCGTATAAGGCGGGATATCGAAAGGCGGGGATACACGCCTGAAAAAGCTATTGCGACTTTTCTGTACAGCAATCTGCATGAATTCGCCGAGTACGGGGCTGAGAGCAAGAACTGGGCGGATGTGCACATTCACTGCGCCCGTGATTATACGCTGACCCTGGATGCGGTTTGCAGTAAAGCCGCGGCATTCCTGGTAGAGGACGTCGGCAGCCAGGAACATTTTAACTTGGAATAGGTAATGATATCTTATTGATCCTGCGTCACCGTCACCGTGTGCGGCTGGAGATGGTTGTTGGAAGGATCATCTCGAGTGACAGGATGGCATAAGCGGTACAAAGCACGGGGTCGTTTTCCCAGAAGCGGGAAGTATCGTTTTTCCAGAAACCGTTGCCTTTATCATCGAAGCGCTGGAGCGTCAGCAGTTTTTTTGCAAGGTCGGCTCGCCAGTTGATCAAAATTCCGTCTGAGGTCTGGATCAGGTCAATGCCGTATGCCGAAAGCGCGCGCGCGAGGACATAATAGAAGAAGTAGAGGCCCTTTTTGCCTTTGCCCGGATTTTCATCCAGCGACCAGTGTTTTCTTGCCCAATCGAATGCAGAACGCACACGAACGTCTGAATGGTTGACGTCTGCATAGACGAGGGCAAGGAGGCCGATGTAGGTCATGCTGCCGTAGGAATGAAAGTATATATCGTTTGTCCTGCTTCGGGTAGATCCGGGGCCGGGTGAATATGCGAATTCCGGGGCGGCAGGAAGAAGGGCAGGCTGGTTGCCCTGACGCTTTGTGAAGTAGTTGACGGTCTCTGCCCAGTCGATTATGGGCTTGGAATCCGGGTCTGTGACTGCGATTGCCTGGATGCTGAAAAAAGTATCCAGGCCGTGGACGTATTCACTGGAAGAGTCCTCGTAGTAGCCGAAGCCGCCTTTATAGATATCGTTGCCCAGGTGTTGGCGTCCTGCCAGGAATCTGCGTGCCTTCTTTATAATCTGTTTGTATGTTTTCTTGTCGTATATGTGCAGCGCTGTAGTACAGACGGCGGTATTGAAAATTTCAAGTCCGCCTTTTCTGTCGGCGCGCGGCTCTATATATATGCCGCCATCATCCCTCGAGCATGAGATTATGTAGTCTGTCGCATTTGAGAGGATATGGTCCTTATCCAGATAATCTGATTTCATAAATGCCATAGCAGGAAGGGCAGTGAGGGCCGGGTGGTGGCGTTTGGACCACGACCCGTCTTTTTGCTGGCTGGCAGCCAGCCAGTCGAGGGACCTGTTTACGGCGGCTCGAATCTCGTTGGATACGGATACACTTATTGTTGCTATCTCCGGATCGGAGGCGACAATCCTGATTGTAGCGTTTTCCCTGTTGTTTGTTGCGGCAAGGCCGGCCCTGGCGGCTGTACAACAGATCAGGAGCGAAAGAAGGCAGATATTTGTTGTAATACCGGGTTTCATATTTCTCATCACATAATAATTATAGTTCGGGAGCATGGTCTTTTACAGAGAAAAGGGCGCGAGGCATTCCATTGTGATTTACAGCGCAAATGTCCTGTCTGTTGAGGTGTTTGCGATGTCAGCAAAAGCAATGATTCGTGCGCAGGCAGGGTGTCCCGCCAGTGGGAAGGGTGCGCAGGGACGCCTGAAACGAGAATTGCTGGACGAAGGGCTTGTCTGGATGTAGATTGAGCGTTTGAACCGGTGAGCGGTATGCGTTTTGCGTAGATAATCTGCGCAAATCATTGACTTCGGGTACGGTGCGTGTGGGGGTGTGAGTTGTTTAGCTATATGAACGGGACGGATTTCTTACCACAACCATAGATGAAGCAAGGAGGTCAGCATGAAGGAATTTCGGAGTGGAGAATGGAGTCCTGGTTTAACGGAGTCTGAAAAGCAGACTATTTTTGCTATTTCCCGGGACACTCTTGCATGGTGCACGGGGAAGAGGGAGGCGCAGTTCTCGCTTGATAAGTATGAAGTCACTGACAAACTCAAACAGAATACGGCGACTTTTGTAACGCTGAAAAAGAAAGGGGCTTTGCGCGGCTGTATCGGGACGCTTGAACCTGTAGATCCTCTTTTCCGTTCCGTTCATGCAAACACTGTGAGCGCCGCCTTGAACGATTTCAGGTTTCCGGATGTCATACCTGATGAGATTCCGGAGATTGACATTCACGTTTCTATTCTGAGCCCGATTGAGGACATAGCCACCATAGACGAGTTCAAGCCGGGAGAGCACGGGATAATACTGGAAAAAGGACGACATAGATCGGTTTTTCTTCCGGAAGTTGCTCCTGAGCAGGGGTGGGATGTTGAACAAACTCTTTCGGCATTAAGCCAGAAAGCGGGGCTGAGCCTGGATGGATGGCGCGAGGGCGCGCATTTCAAAGTTTTCTCCAGTGTAGCGCTGTCAGAATAGTTCGGGGCGACGATGGGATTCGTCCGAAGTCAATGTCAGGAGATGTTCAGGAAGAAGGAGCTTGCTCTTCCCGGGGCGATGTTTTGTCTGGGCGTATTTTCCGTCATGGCGCAGGTCGTTTTTGTGAGGGAGCTTTTTGTCGTTTTTCTCGGTAACGAACTGAGCATAGGAGCGGCCCTGGCTTGCTGGTTTATTGGAATAGGCGCGGGGGCTATTGCTTCCGAGTTAGTGGCAAGATCCCGCCGGGTTAGATCGTCGGTAAGGTGTTTGCTTTGTGCAGTTTTGGTTTTCCTCGCTGTTTTGCTTCCTGTACAGGTATACGCCATCCGGGTTGCGAGGTTGATTCTTTCAGTTCCAGTTGGCGAGTATGCTCCGCTGGCGTCGCTGGCAGGGTTTGCACTTCTGGCTTTTCTGCCTACTTCTCTGGGCGTCGGATTGTTTTTCCCCTTTGCATGTGAAGCGGGAACGACCGGACATGGGTCTGTGGATGGGGAGGATGGCGAGGACCAGATGAGAAGCGGAATACGCTCAGTTAGCGTGTTGTATGTTGCCGAAGCGCTTGGGAGCATGGCTGGAGGTGTGGTTCTTGCTTTTGTTCTTCTTCCTCTCGTGTCCCCGTATGTCACAATACTGTTTGCAATCGGAGTCGCAATGCTGGGAGGAGCGCTTGTTGCGCCCTGGCGTGTTCCTCGCGGTATTTGCGCCGTTTTTGCGTTTTTTGCAATTATCACGGCGGTGATTCAGCCGGACTGGTTTAAGGACGCCGAAAAATGGACTGTAAGGCAACGATGGGAATCTTTTGGAATAGTGAGCGATTCGGAAGGTGGTGAATCCGGTCGGTCGACATTGGTCAGTTCAAAAAACTCAGTTTATCAGAATCTTACAGTAACAAAGGCGGAAGGGCAGTTTGTTTTGTATGCTAACGGGCAGGTTCTTTTCGCATTTCCGAATGAATACGAATATGAGCACGAGGCATATTTCATCTTCTCCCAGAAACCCTCCGCAAAACGGGTCTTGTTGCTGGGCGGCAATCCGGTGGGGCTTGTTCCGGAGCTACTGGAACTTGGGGTCGAAGAACTGACGCATGTTGAGCTTGATCCTGTTGTTACGGAAATCATTGAAGAAATGACCCCGAACGAATACCGCCGGATTGCGGATGATTCGAGGGTAAAGATGGTTTCCGAAGATGTCGGTTATTTTGTGAAGCGTTGTGACCGGCGTTTTGATCTGGTGATCCTGAATGCCCCGGATCCTGCGACATTGGCGGCGAACCGGTTCTATACGCCCGGTTTCTATCGTGATGTGCGGGCGTTGCTTACTGATGGGGGTGTTTTCTATACGGCGATCGATTCAGCAGTGCGACTGAGGTCTGCGGTAGTGGAGCGCAATGCCTCTGTGTACAGAAGCATTAAAACAGTGTTTGACAATGTGCTTGTTACTGCGGGTGATGAAAACAGGTTTATTGCCTCGGCAGAGGGCAGCAGCATTTGCCTTGACCGCCGGACTTTGTTCAGCCGGGCTGAAAATTTCAGTTCGAAGGCCGATCATTTTATGCCCGAGTTTTTTCTGGCCAGCGAGATAATAAATCCGGAAAAGGTTGATTACGTAGCGCAACGGTTTAATGAATCGAATGTTCCAGCCAATACGCACCTCAACCCGGTAACCTATTTTTTCAGTCTGCTACTGTGGAGCAGATACAGTGATTCGGGTCTTGAAGAATCATTGGCTGCGCTCAGGTCGGTGGATTCGCGCGATATTGTCTGGCCGGTAATGGGGGGAGGAATTGTTTGTATTGCAGTGGGGCTATACTTCAGGAATAAAAGGGCAAACGAGGGGCAAAGATGCGGGAATCTCTGGGCAAGGTGCATGACTGTTATTCTTGTTGCGACAACCGGATTTGCGGGAATTGCCCTTGAAATAATTATGCTATTTGTTTTTCAGACGCTTTACGGCTATGTGTATACTCGCATTGGGCTGGTTGCGGCGATGTTTATGCTTGGACTTGTGGCGGGAGGCCTCTTCGGCAGGCGGGTAGTAATGAAAGCTGACGGCCGATGTGTGTTTGTCTGTCTTTGTCTGTGCGAAGCGTTGCTTCTTATTGAATCTGCTGCTGTGCCTGTGCTGGTTCAGGTTGCAACCAGGGTCGAAGCAGCAACGGCTTTGTATATGGTGGAGGCCGGGGTATATATGGCGGTTGTGGTTGCGGGGGCGCTGGTGGGGTTTGAGTTTCCTGCGGCAAACGCTTTCTTTTTAGCATCAGGGGGCCGGGTCCGCACCTCGGCTGCGATCACTGACGCTTTTGATCATATCGGGTCGGCCGTGGGTTGCATTGCGGTCGGGGTTGTTCTTCTGCCCGTGCTTGGGATAGGGTCTTCCTGCATGGCGCTGGCTGCTCTTAAAGGTGCCGGGCTTATGCTTGTAATTTCTGCTGGATTTGCCCGCCAGCGTCGATTTTGACCCGGTAAATGGGCTGATTCCGGGCGAGGTCAAAAGGTTCTTCCATATTAACTCCAGATTCCAGGGATATGTGTGCCGCAATTGTGGCACTTGTTTTCTTCCAGGGAATTATTCATGAGAAACATCCTGTATCTTTGAACCACCTTTTCGCCGCATTCAGGACAATAGGTGCTGGCGGAGTCGATATCCGGCGCATTTCCAGTGTAGACGAAATTACACCCTTCCTTCATGGCCACAGTCCTTGCTTTCTGAAGCGTTTTCACCGGAGTAGGGGGCAGGTTGCGGACTTTGTACTGCGGATGGAATCTTGTGAAATGCAGAGGAACGTTTCCGCCGAGTTCTTTAACTACCCAGGCGGACATTTCCTTTATCTTGTCCATGTCATCATTCAGAGAAGGTATAACCAGCATTACTATCTCGAGCCATGTGCCGGAATCCGCGATCCTCTTCAAAGTGTTTAGTACCGGCTTAAGTTTTCCGTTGCACATATTGATGTAGAAATCGTTGGAGAAAGCTTTGAGGTCAATCTTTATGGCGGTCATACGTGCGCATATTTCTTCGAGCGGCTTTTTGGCAATGAAGCCGTTGCTTATCATCACGTTGCCTAATCCGCGCTCGGCAGCGACCTTTGCGCAGTCGAGGATGTATTCGGAGAATATTGTCGGCTCATTATAAGTATAGGCTATTGTTTTTACGGCTGCCTTATTCTTTGCTTTAGAGACCAGGTTTTCAGGACTGATATATGGAACGGAAATCTTTTTCGGGTCGGTCTGAGATATTTCCCAGTTCTGGCAGAATTTGCAGTGTATATTGCATCCGACTGTGGCTATTGAATAGGCCCGGCTGCCCGGATAAACGTGGAACAGCGGCTTTTTCTCAATGGGGTCGTTGTTTTTTGCAACCAGCCGCCCGTAAACCAGAGAATAGTATTTGCCGCCACGATTTTCTCTTACACCGCATCTTCCCCGCTGTCCGTCCGGGACGGTGCATGACCATGGACAGAGCAGACACTTGACGGCTTTGCCAGGTTTCTTCTCATAAAAACGGGCTTCGACCGCTTTGAGATCAGCGTTCCCGGCCACGGCCGGGCAGACTCCGGCAAATGCCAGCGCTGCGGATGAGGAAGTAATAAATGCCCGGCGGGTTATTGCTGTTTCTTTGAATTTATCTTGCATCATTTTATAAGTATATCACGATATAGAATCTGTGCAAATGGCACTGAATATCGATTCAGCGATTCTTATTCTTTATATGGCCATTGACGCATGACAGGACAGGCAGGAAGCCCGTCTTACGCCGGCAAGCCGGCCATTCCTGGCCGGCTCTATTCAAGCCGCGGCGCCATATGAGAATTGCTGAGCTTTGAAGGCTTGATCTGATATGCTGTTTGAATATACCCTGATGCTGTGTGCTGGCGGATAGTGTGTGTCTATGTATGACGAGTATGTTCAGTATAAAAGTATTGATATGTTGAGCAGGGCTTTGCCCCGTCCGCTTGCCTACTGGTTCGCGGTCAGGATTGCAGACAGAGTTTTCTATAATGACAAGCGCGGCAGGCAGGCGGTTATAAGCAACCTGCGCACGGTTCTTGAATACAACGGTCTAAGACCGTCACGCCGCCGGTTGAATTTGATGGCCAGGCGCACTTTTCAGAACTTCAGCAAGTATGTTATAGACTTTTTCAGGTACGGAAAATTCACGCGTCAGAAGGTGGAACGGCTGGTATCAATTGAGCATCCAGAAGCAATTGACCAGGCCATGGATCATGGACGCGGTGTTCTCGCGGTGAGCGCCCATTACGGCAGTTGGGAAATCGGCGCTGCAGTTCTGGCCGGTATGGGTTACCCTTTTAATGCGGTTGTATTGCAGGAAAAATGCAAGAAAACGAACAGGCTGTTTGAGGACAGGCGCAGCCGTCGCGGGATTAAGCCTATAGCGCTTGGCAGGGCGGCAAGAGGAGTTATCAAGGCGCTGCGCAAGAAGGAATTCGTGGCTATACTTGCTGACAGAGACTATAGCCGCAATCAGTACCAGATGCCGTTCTTTGGTGTTCCCTCATCCCTGCCGCGGGGTCCGGCCACGATATGTGTAAAGACCGGAGCTGCAATGCTTCCTGCATTTCTGGTGAGGCAGGAAGACGATAACTATCTTTTGCGCTTCATGAAGCCTATAGCGCCGAATTCCGAATCGACAGTTGAGTCGATCCAGCTTTCAATATGCCGGATTCTTGAGAAAGAGATATCAAGGGACCCAACTCAATGGTATATGTTTCGGGAATTCTGGGACTATTCCGGGAATGGAAAGTGATGATTCCCGGTTATGGATAGAGAAAAAGGGAATTCAAACTATAAAACACGCGAAGTTAGCATATGGAAGGCAGTTTGGGTTTGAGAAAAGAGGGCAAGTTGATGGATGATGAGCATTTCTGTGTAATTCTTCCTGCTTACAGGGAAGCGGCAAGAATTGCTGAGGTTGTCGAAGGTTCGCTGCGGTATTGCGATAGCGTTGTGGTTGTTGATGACGGCTCGGACGACGGAACCGGAAATCGCGCGGAAGAAGCGGGGGCGGTGGTTCTTCGGCATAAGCAGAACAGGGGCAAGGGCGCTGCGTTGCAAACGGCTTTAGAGTATGCAGAGAAGAAGGACGTTGAATTTGTAATTACCATGGATGCAGATGGCCAGCATAGTCCTGCGGACATACCGGCTTTTGTTGACCGGTACAGGAGCGGCGAATCTGATGTCATAGTAGGCAGCCGAATGAGCGATGTGCAGAATATGCCCTGGCTCAGACGAATGACCAATCGGTTTATGAGCTGCTTGTTAAGCCGCAAGATGGGCCAGTTTGTGCCGGACACACAATGCGGGTACAGGCTCTATTCAAAAAAAGCTTTCCCTTATATTTCTTTGTTGTCAGGCGGATTTGCCGCGGAATCCGAAGCGCTTCTTCATCTGGCTGATAACGACGTCAGGATCGGTGAAGTTCCTATCCGGGCCTTGTATGGTGATGAGCAAAGCAAAATAAGACCGGGCCGGGACACGCTGCGTTTTTTTTCAATGCTCCGCAGGTACGAAAGCGACAAGCTTAAGCAGCAGGCCGGCGACCCGGTGCAGGGCGATATTACATTGCCTTTGCTTATGCTGAGGAGCGGCATAGGCGGTGTTTTGATGGGGCTGGCCAACCTGGTGCCTGGGATAAGCGGGGGAACCATGTTGCTGGCTGTTGGCATTTATCCGAGGTTTATCAACGCGATAGCCGAGGTGACGACTTTGCGTTTTCGCCTGGCCACCCTGGCTGTTCCGGGTTCAGTTGTTGTTGCTGCGAGCTTGTCCATTCTGTTTCTGGCCGGGTTTGTTAAGGATCTTGTCATTGATTACAGGTGGGTTATGTACAGTATTTTCATCGGGCTTACGCTTGGCGGGGCGCCGATAATCTGGCGGATGGCAAAGGCTCATTCCAAAGCGATGTGGCTGGGGGCAGCGGGCGGTTTTGCCGGAATGACGGCGCTGTCCCTTGCTCAACAGTTCGGCGCCGTTTCGGGAGGTGAAGAAGGAAGCCGGTTTATTATGCTTTTTCTTGCCGGTATGGCTGGCGCCAGCGCTATGATTCTGCCCGGTGTCAGCGGCGGATATCTTCTCCTTGTTCTGGGTCAGTATGTTCCCATTCTTTCGGCAATAGATACTTTTAAGACAGCTATCGAGGCAAAGGATATTGGAGAGATTGTTGGTGTCGGGTTTGGTGTGGGGTTGCCGGTCGGGATGGGCGTAATCATCGGAATCGTGGGTGTAAGCAATCTTCTGCGGTTTCTTCTTGTACGTTTTCGGGAGGCAACTCTCGGGGTGCTTCTTGGGCTGCTGCTTGGAGCAGTGATTGGTCTCTGGCCTTTTCAGGAAAGCGTAACGCCTTCTTCCGGAGAAGTTATCAAGGGACAAGTGATGACCGAAGAGCTTATAGAGCTGGTTGACCCTGAAGACTATCCGACGTCATTTTTCCCGCCATCGGTTATGCAGATTGCCGCTTCCGCCGGATTGATTCTGGCGGGGTTTGCTATTACTTATGCTTTGTCGTTTATGGGCGGTAAGGAAACTGAAAAACAGAGAGATATGAGGGCTATGGACCCAGGCAGTCTTTGAAATCTGAAACAAACGCGTCCACGGTCTCTTCGGTTGTGTCCCATGAACATGTCAGCCTGGCGCCGCCTTTGCCGATAAAGG
>CAYSRM010000057.1:0-9964 GCA_964433435.1 uncultured Victivallales bacterium | reverse complement strand
CATCACCTGACGCGCTTGCTCTTGATATGGCATTATGCTCGATTCTCAACATCAGACCGCAAACAGTTCCTTACATAGCGCGACTGCAAAGGGAATCCGCCGGACAAAAAAATCCCGGCTATACAGTTGGCGGATGCAGAATCAAAGACGTTCGGCCGGAATCTTTTGCCAGGCCCGGTACGACAAAAGCCCGGCTTATACCCGGATTTCTTGTAAAACTTCTGGAACCGTACATCTGGATCAGACCATACATGGGCACAAAGTGCAGACTGTGCGGACGTTGCATAGAAAGCTGCCCGGTTCAGGCCTTGTCAATTCACAATGGCGACACAAAACCTTCCCTTGACCCCGAAAAATGCATCGGATGCTGCTGCTGCCATGAAATCTGCCCCTTCAATGCCGTAACAATTAGACAAAGTCCCCTGCTTAATGTAATAAGAAGAGGCAAACTTCTCTAATTAATATGCAACACAGACCCAGACACTTAATGGAATATGCCGCCCTTCGATGCATCGGCGCAGTCAGCAGAGGGCTTCCCTACCGGGCAGCGCTCTTTAATGCATGGATTCTGGCAGGGTTATCGTATGCCGCGACAAGAAACAGGGTCACCGAAGCAAAGAGAAGAATAAGACTGGTTTTCCCCGGACTGGAGCAGAAAAAAGTGCGGTCAATTGCATGGCTATCATGGCGAAACATATTTTTCAGCGGAACGGAAATGCTGAGGATGCCCAGCGCCAGCCTTGAATGGCTCTCAGGGATTACGGAGTGTAAAGAAATGGTAGAAACGCTCAAAACCCACTCCAAAACCGGTCGGGGCGCCATAATAGCATGTCCGCACATGGGATCATGGGAGCTTGCCGCTGTCACCTCCCGTCTTCATGGTCTGCCTATATTCAGCATAGCCGCCAAACAGCGCAACTCCCTGATAGACCGCCATATCAACAAACTCAGGACCGCTCCAGGGGTTCCGACCGTGGCCAGAGGCTCGGGAACAATGAAAAATGTTCTGACCAGACTTCAAAACGGAGAAATGCTTGCAATTCTTCCAGATGTCCGGGTTCGCCAACCCGGTTTGTCAATACCATTCCTGGGTGAAGTTGCCAATATCGGCCCGGGTATGGCCCTCTTTGCAAGACATGCAAATGTACCGGTCTTTCCGTGTATTGTAACCAGAACCGGCTGGGCCCGGCATAAAATAAGAATATGTAAAAGCGTTTTTCCTGATAATGATGTTGAAAAGAAACAGGATGTGAAGAGAATAACTACTCTGGTTATGAGCGTTATGGATCAGGCCATACGCAATAACCCGGAACAATGGTTCTGGTATAATAAACGCTGGGTGCTCGAACCGCTTCCAGAAAAAACCAGTTAGTCCGGAAAACCGCGGTCGAGCATTATGTATGGGGCTGAGGCCCGTTTATAAGAAAGCAAGCAGAGGAAGAATATGGAAATTCAAAATCTTTTTGCCGACAGAATCGGCGGAGCAATGTTCGGCAAGAGCCGGGAAATCTACAAATTCGAAAAAATAAAGCGCGCAAAAAAGGCGGCCCGTGAGAAATACCCCGATACCGAATTACTGGATTTCGGAGTGGGCGAACCACACAACATGGCGCCGTCTGTAATCAGAGACTCGCTTAAAAAGGAAGTCGACGATCCCTCAAACCGCGGTTACGCCGATAATGGCATAATGGACTTCAAAAAAGCCGCCGCACAATACCTTCTGGAGTTTTTCGGAGTCCGGGATATAGATCCTTCTAATGAGATTAACCACAGCATAGGATCTAAACCGGCGCTGGCAATGCTTCCGCTTTGTTACATCAACCCGGGAGACACAGCCCTGGTAACGGTTCCCGGATATCCGGTTCTCGGCACCCATGTCCAATACCTTGGAGGCAATGTCATAAATGTGCCGTTGCTGGAAAAAAACGATTTCCTGCCCGACCTCGATGCAATTGACAAACAAGCCCTGGATAAGACAAAGTTGTTTTACGTCAATTACCCTAACAATCCAACCGGCAAGGCTGCGGATGCTGAAGCATTTGACAGGCTGATAACGTTTGCCGATAAACACAATATCCTGATCGTACAGGATGCTGCTTATGCAACTCTGGTCTATGACCGGGAGCCCCTTTCAATACTCAGCCGCCCTGGCGGCAAGGAAGTGGCTGTCGAGTTGCATTCCATGAGCAAGAGCTACAATATGACCGGATGGCGGCTCGGTTTTGTTGCCGGCTCCGCCAGAGCCGTCAAGGCTTATGCTCAAGTAAAAGACAATATGGATTCCGGACAGTTCAAGGCAATACAGCGTGCTGCATGCGAGGGAATCGCCAGAAAAGATCTGGCAGAAGATATACGCAACTGCTACGAGTCACGGCTCCACAAACTGGTATCAGCCCTTCAACGCGCAGGTTGCCCCGCCGAAATGCCCGGCGGCACTTTCTACCTGTACGTGCCCTGTCCCAAATCGTCCGGGAAAATCACTTTCGATTCTGCGGAACAGGCCGCAGAACTGCTTATCACAGAATCACTGATTTCCACGGTGCCATGGGACGACGCCGGAAGTTATTTACGGTTTTCCGCCACTTTCGAAGCATCGGACGGAGCCGAGGAAGACAGAATAATGACAGATCTGGAAAAACGGCTTAAGGGGGCGGGTCTCAAGTGGTAATTGCACAAGTCGGGCTTTTTCGTCAGGCAATAGATCTTGCAAGTCAACACTCGCGCCAATTGCCGGGATCCAATATACTAAAAAGAACTATGATACTTATAAGATAACTGGAGGCAGTCGCAAAAGATGGCCAAAATTTGTATAGTTGACGACGAACCACATATTCTTTCTGTCCTACAGACGCTCTTGAAGATGCACGGACATGAAGTCATTGCAGAATCCAACCCCAAAACAGCCCTCGAAAAAATTGCAGCCAGAAAGAATGTGGATCTGCTGATATCAGACGTAAGAATGCGTATGCTTAACGGGATGGACCTGGTGAAAAAAGTCAAAGAAGTGCGCCCATCCCTGCCTGTAATTCTTGTTACAGCTTTTTTCTCCAATCAAGCCCGCACCGCACTCCTGGAACAAGGCGTAGCAGCATGTATTCAAAAACCTTTCGATATGACCGTGCTTTTGGATGCCGTTAATAAAGCCATCAGTTGAAGCCGCCTCCCTCTCTTCATGGCCTGCCTGCCAGGTCAAATGACTGTGGCCCCTCCTGTCAAAAATCTTCCCTCGGCGAGAAAGCCTGGCTGGAATCCTGTTTTTTATGGCTGTTTTTTCTCAAATCCAACACATGGCTGTACATGTTTTTGCCCGGACATATACTATGGGAGAGGTCTCTGTGACCGTAAATTCTGTGATTTTTTATTTCATAGTGGTCGCAGAAAGCTTTCACAAGAACTTCCAGCGTTTTGGCCTGCTTTTCGGGAACCTTCTCTTTTTCGAAGTTACCCAGGAAAGCTATTCCGATATTTCTCTCGTTCTGATCAAGCACATGGGCGCCTTCATAAGCCAACGATCGGCCTTCCCACACCCGCCCCATTCTGTCTATCAAAATGTGATATCCAATATCACCGTATTCCCGGTCAAGGTGCCCCTTCAAAATCCCGCTTAGACTGTGAATAACCGCATTTCTGTGAGTTCGGGAATGTGATCTATAGCCTGTATGATGAACAGTAATTCTGTCAAATTTCCCCGATTCCCTGAGAAGCCATGTCTTGGGCTTCACTCCTGTCCATGCCGACCGCTTGTTCACTGTCAGCTCCTCGGGAATAAAGTCCAGCGGAACTGCAGGCAGAGTTCGCTTGGCTGTAGCCGCAAAAATCTTTCTCCTGAGCGCAAGTCCGATTACCGAAGCAGCGCCCAGTTCTTTAAGAAACTTCCTTCTGGTCCTGTCGCAATTCATAAAACTTCCTGTTGCAACCCGTTCCTTTCCGTCTGTTACCTTCAGCCCATTGATCTCTGGAAAAGTCTCACAAATCAGCGTTCCAAATCAATGGAACATCGTCCCACTTTCGCTTTTTTTTCAACAGTAAAAATTTCTGCCGGCACGCGTTGCTCATTTCTTTTATCACTGCGTCGGTATGTTTCCGTGCCGGGCCCTTCCTGCCTGACAACCGGGCAGCAACCACTCGCGAGTTTTTCAGAACCAGCATGCCCCTGCCGTTTACAGAATCCCATACATTAAGAAAAGCCATAAGCATCCTCTGTAGCGCGGGCACAACTACCAGTTCCATACAAGCTTCATTTCTGTCGAAAAACCGCTCAAGATCCAACAATACCACAGCTCCATCCTCAGCAGCAGCACACGACCAGAATCTGGCCCCGCCGGAACAACAGGCAATCAGCCTTTCCGAGTAACTGCTGCTGCCAAGGGCGGCAAACGCAGTCGATGCCATCCTTCCAAGATCTGTCCTCTCCACCCATTCGCCATTGCGGTTTTCCGCAACAAAGTGGGCAACTCCTTTGCTGACTTCACCGGCATAGTACGCGTCATCAAGTCCTGCGTCCGTCAGTATTGACGTAATCTGGCAATCATACAGGTCGGGTTCGTTTCCACGGGAGTCGTTGTGTTCATATTTGAAAATCATGATTCTTTGCCTATCATCCCCTGAATCGCGCTTACAAACTGGTTTACGTCTTTGAAACGCCTGTAAACCGAAGCAAAACGAACAAATGCAACTTCGTCAAGCCGTTCCAGCTTCATCATCACTTTTTCCCCAACAATCTGGCTGGGAACTTCTCTGTCATATTCCCCCTCCAGCTCTTCAAGAATTTCATCCACAATACCGTCTATGGTTTCCACACTGATAGGCCTCTTCTCACACGCCCTTTCCAGACCGCTTATCAGCTTGGCCCGGTCAAGGTCTTCATGCCGACCATCACGCTTAATAATCCTGAGACTGTTCTTGAGTATTTCTTCATATGTGGTGAAACGGTGACCGCACAGAAGACACATTCTTCTCCTTCGTATCGCGTCGCCATGACGCGCCGACCGGCTGTCTATCACTTTATCTTCAAGATGCTTACATTTGGGACAACGCATAATTCGATTAATCCTTCTTCCTCAGACAATAAAGACTGCAAAGCCGACCCTCATAAAGCAGTTCCTTTCGATATCCAACCGCCAATCTAGAGATGGAGAGCAGTCCTTATTATGGGCCCGAAGATCAATTCGTAATTCAAAATAACTACCCGCCTTTCTCATATAGAGATTCCTGTATCGTCTCGTCTGGTGATAGAGTTCCCGGCATTCCGGAAATGGAAATCATCTTGTTTGCAAGCTGTTGAAGTTTCTCTGCGCTGTCAAAGGCCAGGTTGAGAGTCTGGGATTGGGAATCAGAAATATCCCCTAGACTTCTGGCTATCAACATCTGCAACGAACAACTGATAACCGCAAGAGGCTGACACAATTCCTGACCTATCTCTCCCAACATAATCAGAAGCTGTTTCTTTGTCAGCCGCGGTTCAGGCGGAGGTTTACCCTCCTTTTTTGCAGCTTCCTCCGCGCGAGCATCCTCAGAAACTTCCTGCATCAGTTCGCCAATTTTCTTTGCCGTCTCCTTCGCCATTCCCCGGACAGTTTCATTGACCTTGGCCATAATTTCTTCCGGCGGAGCCCCGCCTCCAGAAGCCTTCTCAAGGGCTTGTTGCAGATCGGTCAATAATACTGCAAGCTGTCCAACTGCTCCAAATGCTGCCCCTTGCGCCCCACCCTCTGTTTCACCCTCAACCGTAACATTTGCGCCAGAACCGGCTCCGCCTTCCCCTGCACCGGCGCCTGTTGTTTCTACCCCGCTCCTGACAACCAGTTCCCTCCATTCCTCGTCGCTGAGACCGCCGGCCTCCAGTCTTTCGTACAGTTCGGTATGTCCTATTTCTTCACCCTTAGCCTTAATGAAACGTAAAATCCGCTTTTCATTCTCTTCGATAGCCTTGCGCTTCTTCATGTAGTCAGTCGCAAGGGTCTCTATTTCCAGTTCATCAACCATTTCCTCAACGGCATTAGAAATCTCCTCTTTCTCGGTATCTCCGACAGAACCTTCCTTCTCCAGCCTTTCAAGCATCTGCTTTTCAAGCAGTCGAAGAGTCTTCCGGAGCTGTTTCCGCCCCTTCTTCGTACTGGTCGCGTCGCCTTCAGACAGGGCCTGGTAAGCCCTGCGCATAGAGGCAACAACAAGATCCGATAAAGGCTCCACAATCGATATGCCGCCGGATCCTGTGAAGCCGGCGGATTCAAGAATAAAGTCAGTCAGAGCCTCGGCGTCATCAATCCGCTCTTTCAACGCCTCGCTGACATTTTCCTCCGCCTCGCCTCCTTTCAGAAACGCCACAATACTTTCGGATCCCGGCGCATTTTTGACCTCTTTGCCCGACTGCTCCAGTTTTTTCCGTTCCACAACAACTTCGTCTTCGTCCACCTCCTGGTAGCGTACATGTCTCACTTTAATGTGATCCAATCCAGTGGAAGCAAGCGTAGCAGTAAATCCGCCTGCCTGTTGGAGATGTTCGGGACTGGACTGCAATATTTCCATGAATTTTTTAAATTTGTCCTTATCCATGCCTTTGGACACACTGAATTCGGGAACGTCCAGTTTTGACAAATGAGAAACCAGCATCCTAACAAGCGGGTTCTTCAATTCTATGTGGAGATCGTTAATTACAAGTTCCTCGTCCCCAATCATAAATTCAAGCTCGTTGTGCCTGTCCATTATCTGATTCAAGGTGTTATAACAGTTCTCGAAACTCTGCCTGGTAACACTATGCCCAGCTCCGTAAAGGAAACTGTCGTTCAATACTCTGCCTATGGATATAGCCAGCGCGTGAAAGTCAGACTGATCTTTTATGGATGCGCCGTCGCTCATGTCTTTCTCCCGACTGTTTTACTTTATTCTTAAACTCATTATAGTTGGCCCGGCGCTAAAAACAACCGTAAACACAACAGGCTCAAGCCGGTAATTTTCAGCAATTCTCATTATGTGCGCTGAGTCCGGATGCAGAGTTGTACCGTCGGCTCTATGAGCCGACTTCTGCGCTCCAAGAGCGCACGCTACACCGCGAGCATCTCCGTTTTGTGCACAACCCTCGGCCATGCGTTGGGGCCATGCACAAAAGACAAAGATGCGCACCTGAATAACTTTTCATACATATAGACAATAAGCTTCGGTTTATATAAAATAGTACACAGCATTTACAGCCATCGGAGGTAAATCATGAACATGGACAAATGGATTGACACTACCAGACATTATGCTTCGCTCATGGCAAACAACCCTGATAACCCGGCAGAGGCCGCCATCCTTTCTGCAGTTGTTATTTTCGGCTCTATTTTAATGCTTTCATGGTTTGGTAAATTTTTTGGAGTAGCAATGCCCACGAACACCAGGTCGAGTCTAACTGTCCTTTTCACAATCGTTTGCCTTGTAACGGCGCTCAGCATAACAGAGTTGTTACTCCCGAAACTGTTTCCTGGAGCCGGAAAACTTACAGTTCAGATTACACTGGCCGTGGTATGTTTTGCCGTAGCAGCCGGCCTGATCATCCCTGCAGGATGCCTCCTGCTGAAATCCCATTATTTAAAAACCCTTGCCGTTATGCTTATAACAGCCGTCGCGGTCATAGCTTCGGTTTTCCTCGCAAAAGCGGTTATCAGCTCAATCCAATCCGGAAGCAATTTCCTTGAAAGAACCAAAACAAACACCAGGGAAAGATCTTTCTGACTGACTTTTATGGATCATCCGCACAATCTGTGGGTTGAAAATGGTATCCGTGCAAGCTAGAATGTGGCGTGGGGCTAACCCGGATACACTTACCCGACCTGCTTCCACCGATGCAGGAGGATTGTCGGTTCAGGAACCATTAAGAAAACAAATCTACCCACAGATTCCGCGGAAGACCCACTTTTATAAGTCCAACCCCAACCCATATCAACGCGTTTTCCCGCAGTGGCGCGTCATGTCGATTCAGCGCGCCTTTTCTGAGTGCAATGCAGCGGCGCTATCCCCGCTCGCAGCAGAAATTCTGTGAGATATGCGGGTTAACTGGCTTCAAACGAGTTCATTTCTGATGGCGTAAGCTGTTAGCTGCGCCGAGGTGTTCATATGCATTTTGGCCAGAATACGGGCCCTGTAGGTGCTTGCTGTCTTGACGCTGATATTCATATCAGTCGCTATTTCCGTTATGGTCTTCCCTCTGCCTATATCACAAAGGACTTGGAACTCACGATCGGACAAAGATTCGTGCGCCATCTTGCCTGCAGTATAAAACATCTCGTTGGCCAACCGTTCGCCCATCAAATGCGTAACATACCTTCTTCCTGCTGCCACCTGCCTGATAGCAGATCCAAGCTCCTCTGTAGCTACATCCTTGTTCAAATACCCAAGCGCTCCTCCCTTTAAACACCTGATAGCAAACTGTTCTTCAGGATAAATACTGAGCACAAGAATCTTTGTCTCTGGCGATTCGGTCTTGATTTTCTTCAAAACTTCTATTCCGCTTTCTTCAGGCATGGAAATGTCAAGCACCGCAACGTCAAATCTGGTTTTCCGAACCTGCTCCATTGCTTCGCGTCCACCGGATGCCTGGCCAGTTACCTCCATGTCCGGGTGACCGGATATAATCCGCTTAATGCCCTCCCTTACAACAGGGTGATCATCAACAATCAAAACACTTATCATTTCCCGTCCTCCTTCTTAACCGGCAAAGCCATTCTGATCTGCGTTCCTCTTCCACCCGGGCTGGAAACCTCGAATTCACCGTTCAATGACCTGGCTCTTTCTCTTAATCCTATCAAGCCCAGCGAAGGAGGCCCGCTGTTATCTGCCACGCTGTCTATGCCCTTGCCGTTGTCACGCACCCTCAGCACAACCTCGTCATTCTCAAGAGAAAGAGAAACCGAAACCTTTGACGCCCCGGCATGCTTCACCACATTTGTCAGAGCCTCCTGAAGACACCTGAAAAGCACGAGCGCCTCGTCATCGCCCAGTCCTGACTCTTCCGGCAGAGCAATGCTGCACTCAATACCGCTCCGGCGGCGGAACTGATCAACCAACCCCTCTATCGCGGGGATAATGCCAAACTGATCCAGAACCGTCGGCCTCAGTTCTGCGCATATTCTCCTTACCGTACCAACAGTGCCTTCCACAAGTTTAAGCATATTGTCGATTTTTCCCGAGATTGCTTCCCTGTCTATTTGAATGTTTCCTTTGAGCCAGCTTAAATCCATTTTGAGAGCTGTGAGTATCTGGCCAAGTTCATCATGTATTTCGCGCTCAATCCTCTTTCGTTCGTCTTCCCTTGCCGCCTCCAGGCCAATGGCAAGAGCTCTCAATTCCTCTCTGGACGCCTTCAAGGATTCCTCGATTTTCCTTCTTTCCTCCAGTTCCACACAAAGCATTTTATTTCTGTCGGACAATTGAGCGGTTTTTTCCTCAACTTTTTCTTCAAGCTGCCTGTTAAACGTCTCCAGCCGGTTCCGATCCTCGCTCAATGTTTCAACTATTGTTCCAATAGCTTTCGACATAGCGCTGAGTTCGGGATTCAAGGGTTCGTCAATCTGTTCAGTGAGATCTCCGCGAGCTATGCGGTCCATCTTTTCGGCAACTCTCGATATCGACCTTATAAGACCTGCCACAATCCAAAGCCCCATAAAGGAGAGCAAAAGGTTCAGAAAAACTGTGAGTATAAGACTCCCACGCGTGACAACCGCCGGCATGATATATGTAACCACAAAATATCCAAGTGTAAGAAGTGGAATAATACTCATTACAGCGAAGGCAATGGCCAGTTGCCTGCGCCAGGTTGTATGCTGGATGCTGCTAAACATATGTAATTCCAGAGAACCCAGCCCGGAGCACAAGCGCCGGAGAATTAAAATCGTTCATCATTGTTCTGTCTTCCCTGCAAACAAAGGAGGAACCGGGCAATCCAGCGAATCAGCAACCGCCCTAAGCAGCTCTGCTTCCTCCGGGG
>CAYSRM010000056.1:8190-10264 GCA_964433435.1 uncultured Victivallales bacterium | reverse complement strand
AACCAGGATGAACTTCGATTTATCATGTCCCTGAGAGCCACGGGAGAAGGGCATGTTTCATCGCTGGCATTCCGGGAAGGGGTTGTGGGTAGCAACGGGTCGATTTCTATTGAAAATCCAGGACCCGTTGTCACCGACCCGGAGCTGGTTCAGAATTCCAGTTACATCAAAGAGATCTTTGCCGCAAAATTATACGAGCTGGGCTATGACAATGACGTGACAAAAGACGTGCTTGGCGGACTTGGCCCGGAGTTCACCCTCTCAGATTTAAAAAAACAGATTGCCGGGGACAGAACACATATCAGACGCTTCGGCGCAGACCACGAAAACACTCTGCGCGCCATGACAACTTTGGCCGAACAGAACTACGAGATCCGTTTTGAAGGAAATCGTCCGCTATCAGATCGTGTTGTCTTTCCGCCAATGGGCTACACACGCCAGGCTATTGAAGACGCGCGTTTTGTTCGTTTTACCGAAGATAACGGCGATGTCATGTATTACGCCACCTATACGGCCTACGACGGTCGCACTTTTCTTCCACAGCTTTTACAGACTTCAGATTTCCAGAATTTCCGCTTTTTCACTCTGAATGGAGAAGGCGTAAAAAACAAGGGCATGGCCCTTTTTTCCCGAAAGATAAACGGATACTACGCCATGCTGTCACGGCAGGACGGAGAAAACATTTATTTGATGTATTCCGATCATCTGCACTTCTGGCAGAAACCGCAACTGATAATGAGACCAACATTCCCGTGGGAGTTTGTGCAGCTAGGCAATTGCGGCTCGCCGATAGAAACTGAAGACGGATGGCTGGTGTTTACGCACGGTGTCGGTCCCATGAGACGATACTGCATAGGGGCGATACTGCTTGACCTGGACGATCCGACAAGAATAATCGGGCGACTCAGAAAACCTCTGCTGGAACCTGACGAAAATGAGCGCGACGGCTACGTCCCCAACGTTGTGTATACCTGCGGAGCGTTGATACATAAGGGCCTTATCATACTGCCGTATGCAATGTCTGATTATGCTACTCGCATAGCAACTCTGAACCTCAATCAACTCTTATATGAACTTAAGAACAGTTCTCAAAACAGTGTTGGAAACGGAGACCTCACATGAGAATAGGATTCGTGTCTACTTATCCGCCGATAGAATGCGGAATCGGAACATATACTCAATACCTGAATTCGTCGCTGAGAAAAATCGGCAACGAAACATTTGTTATGAGCCAGTCCGGCGCAGAGGGCCACGCTGTATTCCCGGTCTTTAAAAATGATTCCACATCCTTTTCCAGTGACGTGTTCAATACTTCGGTCCGCATGACTCCGGATTTGATACACATCCAGCACGAGTACGGGCTGTATGGCTCTCAGCGAGGAGTTGAAATTGTCGATCTGGTCCTGAGATATCGCCTTGCCGGGCTGCCAGTTGTTCTCACTCTGCACACGGTATATGAGGAACTCAAGGATTACGAACAGCTGCTGCTCAAGCATCTCATTGATGAATGCAACGCGGTAATAGTGCATGAAAACTATCAGCGCGACACTCTTCTCAGATACTTCGGCAAAATGAATAAAGCCGCAAACAAAATACACGTTATTGAACACGGGGTTCGTGAAACAGCGCCCATCCTTAATGCCAAGCAAAAACTCGACCTTGAAGGCAAGAAAGTCATCCTCTTGTGCGGGTATTTTCGGCCAACCAAGGGATTCCACAGAATAATCGACATTTTTCCCGAAATCTGCAAAGAGGTTCCCGAAGCTGTCCTGCTTGTAGCAGGAAAGACAAGAAACATAGAATTTTCCGACTACCGGCGAGAGCTTTTCACAAAACTGAACGAATCGCCGATGTTGGACAGAATTGAAATTTTGCGCGGCCAGTTCCCGCAACATACCTTTGACACGATTATTTCCGCTGCCGATGTCGTCGCTTTGCCTTACGAGGCAGGCGCGCAGAGCGGAATGCTTGCCCAATGCTTTGCCCAGGGCATCCCTGTTGTAACGTCGGAACTTAAAGCTTTCCGCCTTCTACTGGATCGCAGCGGTGGAGGGCTGATGGCGGGATCAGATGA
>CAYSRM010000056.1:5645-8090 GCA_964433435.1 uncultured Victivallales bacterium | reverse complement strand
CTCAAAGACACGCGCGGGATCGTGTACAAGGGACGCGACTATCTTTCAACAATAAGTCATATTCGTGTCGCGCGAAGCGCTGACGGAACAACTTTTTCTGTCGACAAAAAACCGTTTATTTTCCCGTCAAATGCGTCGGAAATGTACGGAGTTGAAGACGCCCGAGTTGTACAGATTGACGGCACATTCTGGATAAACTATACATGCGTCTCGCCTGACGGCTGGGCAACTGCGCTGGCTTCGACAGAGGATTTCAGGTCAATCAAACGGCACGGATTGATTTTTCATCCCGAAAATAAGGATGTCACTATTTTCCCGGAAAAGATCGGCGGCAGGTACTGCGCTTTTCATCGACCCAACAACAGCGGATTCGGGAAACCGTCGATCTGGTACGCTGATTCACCCGATTTGATTCACTGGGGCAATCACCGCTGCGTATTGCGACCACGGAATACGTTCTGGGAAGAAATAAAAATAGGCGGCGGGGCTCCTTCGATAAGAACCTCTGAAGGCTGGCTTCATGTTTATCATGCCAAGGGTCACGGCGATATCTACAGTCTGTTCACCCTGCTTGTGGATTCTGATGATCCCTCACGAGCGCTGAAGCAGGGGGCACAGCCATTTGTTATTCCCGAGGAACGCTATGAAACCGACGGTTTCTTCGGAAATGTCATTTTCAGTAACGGCATGATTGAAACAGACAACGGAGGTGTTCTTCTCTATTACGGCTCCGCCGATGAGTCCTCCTGCATGCTCGAGACCTCTGTGTCTGAGCTTCTGAACTCTTTGGTGATATTATGACTCCTGGCAAAGCCAATCAAGCAGACTCAAATAATGCCCGTCAGCCCGAGAGAAACTCAACCCTCAGGCTGATTACACAGCGAATACGCGAGCGATTTTCGCTAATATCGCCGGCGCGGTTGCTCGTGCTCTCATTCGCAGGCGCAATACTGACAGGAGTGCTGCTGCTCTGGCTGCCTTTCTCACATCACGGTAATGTCGGACCTATGGAAGCGCTTTTTACTGCTACCTCCGCGGTTTGTGTAACAGGGCTGATAGTTGTGGACACCGGGTCGGAGTTCACGGTATTCGGACAACTCGTGATCCTGCTGCTCATACAGACCGGCGGCCTGGGAATCATGACCTTTGCCGCTATTGCCATGAAGCTGGGCGGCGCGCGCATGCCTCTGACCCATCAGAAAGCTCTGGAAGACAGTATCTTTCAAAGAAATGCAGCGGAGGAGTTTTCACACACGTTCCCCCGCATTCTTAAAATGGTGGCGGTCATTGAGTTGGCCGGGTTCGCCGTGTTGTGCATGGGGCTTCTAACAACGGAACAAAGCTGGTCGGCGGTGTATTCCGCGTTTTTTCACACGATCTCGGCATTCTGCAATGCCGGTTTTTCGCTGTACAGCGACAGCTTGTGCCGGTTCAATGGCAACGCCGTGGTCGTTGGCACGGTCATGACACTGATCGTTCTCGGGGGACTGGGACATGTTGTTCTGCGTGAGCTGCAGTTGGACATTCGACGCATGGCGCTCAGAGAACCGTTGACCTACGCGCGCCGATTCAGCTTTCACACTCGCGTTGTGCTCATTGTAAGCGGTGTTCTGATTCTCGGCGGAGCTGTCGGTCTTACCATATTCGGGATGGGAACAAACCCGGGAACAGGACTGATCGGCCCGGCTCTATTTCAGTCCATCACGGCTCGCACAGCCGGTTTCAACACTGTTGATATAGGGCGGCTTACAATGCCTGCGACTCTTTTAATCATCTTGTTGATGTTTATCGGAGGGTCGCCCGGTAGCTGCGCAGGCGGCATCAAGACAACGAGTTTCGCCATCTGGCTGGCTCGTGTTCGCTCGGCCCTGCGCGGGCGCGAGGAAGTCAGTCTGCTAGGCCGCATGATTCCGCCGGAACTGGTCTTGCGAGCCGTCGCAGTAATCGGGCTCGCCTTTATGTGGAACGCGGCCGGAATACTCATCCTCTCAGAGTTGCTGCCGACGGGCACTCCGCTGCGGGATATCGTCTTTGAACAAATGTCTGCCTTCGGCACCGTCGGTCTTTCCACCGGGCTGACTCCACAACTCACGGCGGGCTGCCGGCTTTGGATTATTATAACAATGTTCATTGGACGGCTCGGTCCGTTGACGCTGATTCTGTCGTTTCTAACTGCAAAACGTCCGCAACAACGGTATGCGGAAGGAAGGGTGATGATTGGATGAAGACTTCAAAGAAACGTGTATGCGTAATAGGGTTAGGCCAGTTCGGATGGGAGCTGGCAGTTAACTTTTCAAAGGTTGCTGAGATTCTGGCTATCGATAACGACCAGACCATGGTTAACCGCATTGCCGACCAGGTTCACAGCGCCATAGTTATGGATGCGCGGGATTTCAAGGATCTGGCATCAGTGGTCAGCTCGGACTTCGACGAAGCCGTGGTGGC
>CAYSRM010000056.1:0-5545 GCA_964433435.1 uncultured Victivallales bacterium | reverse complement strand
ATTTCAAGGATCTGGCATCAGTGGTCAGCTCGGACTTCGACGAAGCCGTGGTGGCTATGAGCGAGAACATGGAAGTCAGTATTCTGGCCGTGCTGCATCTGAAGAAAATAGGTGTAGGACGGGTTCACGCCAAGGCCCAGAACCGGGATCACGCTACTATTCTAGAGGCAGTTGGCGCAGACAGCATCATTTTCCCCGAACGCGACACGGCACGACGACTGGTCCGGCAGGTGTTGAATCCAGACCTGCTCGATTATGTGCCGATCAGCGAGGATTACTCCGTGATGCAAGTAACGCCGCCGCCGGAATTTCACGGCCGGACGCTTCAGGAACTGGATCTGCGGAAACATCTCGGTATATTCGTGATCGCGATGCGCGATCCGGAAACGGAAAGCACAATTTTTCTGCCTGGCCCGGACGCGGTGGTACAGGAAAAAATGGTGCTGGTTGTCATCGGCCGGCCGGAGGACGTGGATGCCATGCCGAGCCACGCAAAGATGAATTCGGAAAAGGATGCTGACAAAGAGTAGCGACTAACGTCGCAAATCAGGCAGAGGCGCGTAAGCGCCGATAGCTTGGATTTCCCGGTTCGACAATCTATCGTTGTCCCGCCACTGGCTGCTCTCGTCCGTGAGATATGCGGGTTACTTCCTTGATCCTGCCGATTCCGTCAGTTCGTCCAATAATGCTCCTGTCTTCGTTTTTCAACCTGAATTATACGCCCTGGCGCATAATTCAGATCAGCATCAAGGCCCATAAAAAAATGTGATTACTTCAAGTTCCCCTCTTGACAGCCTCATGCATCCAGCATAAGCTTTTCTGTTTTTACTGTTTATTGGATCGAAACGGAGATTGAATGGAGATGGCGGAAACAACTACAACAGACCCTAAGATGAAGCCTTATGCCGTAATCGAAACCGGCGGCAAGCAGTACCGGGTGGCCTCCGGCGACCGCCTCGAAGTAGAAAAGCTTGACGCGGAGCAGGGAGAAAATATAACGGTAACTCCCGTACTGGCGGCCTCAAACGGCGACAAACTCGAAATCGGCTGTCCTGACGTGAGCAACACAACCGTTAACGCCACAGTGTTAGAGCACAAACGGGGCGATAAAGTGATAAATTTCAAGAAGAAGAGACGAAAAGGCTACACCCGGAAAAAGGGGCACCGGCAGGAGCTGACTGTTCTTAAAATAGACGAAATCAAACAAGCCTAGGAGATTCACAAATGGCTCATAAGAAAAGCGCAGGCGCAGCAAAAAACGGGCGCGACAGCCATTCAAAAAGACTCGGCGTCAAACGATTCGACGGCCAGCTTGTCACGGCAGGCTCGATTCTTATCCGGCAGAGAGGAACCAAAGTCTTCCCCGGACGTAATGTGAAACGCGGCAGAGACGATACCCTCTTCGCCCTGAAAGAGGGATATGTCAAGTTTGATAAGCAAGGCCGCCGTGTGAATATTCAGGAAAAGGCCATTGCTTGAATCGGCTGAATTCCCTGAAGACTCCGATCCTGATCTCTGCCTTGATCCACAGTTATTGCAGTATACCAGGCCCGTCCCTCCAGACTGTGCCAATCACCGATGAAATCTCACAAATTCGTTGATAAAGTCAAAATACGCGTAAAAGCGGGTGATGGCGGAAACGGCTGCGCCAGTTTCCGTCGCGAGAAATTCCTGCCAAAGGGCGGACCGGATGGAGGCGACGGCGGACGCGGAGGACACGTGATCCTTCGCGGCGACAAAAACGAGAACTCTCTGATCCGCCTCCACTATAACCCGGACCGCAGGGCCGAAAAAGGCGGCCATGGAAAAGGTAAGAAACTTCACGGCAGGAACGGAAGCGACCTGGTGGCAAAGATTCCCTGCGGAACGGAAGTCTGGGACAAGGAAAGCGGCGAGTTCCTTGGGGACATCGTAGAACACGGACAGCGCATTTTAGTTGCCCGTGGCGGATCAGGCGGCAAAGGCAACAGCCGTTTCAAAACCTCAACAAACCGCGCGCCGCGGGAATTCACACCGGGCGAACCCGGCGAAGAACACCGCCTGCAACTTATCCTTAAACTGGTAGCTGACGTCGGCCTGGTAGGATTGCCAAATGCAGGTAAATCTTCCCTGCTTGCCCGTATCAGCCATGCACATCCCAAAGTTGCCTCCTACCCGTTCACAACATTAAATCCAGTTGTCGGAACACTGGTTTTTGAAGATTATTCGCGAATTACCGTTGCCGACGTACCGGGAATAATTAAAGGCGCACACCACGGAGTCGGTTTAGGCCATGATTTTCTCAGACATATCGAACGTTCCAGATTTCTGATCTTTGTAATCGACATGTCCGGGGCTGACGGCAGAAATCCGACCGAAGACTACCGGGTAGTCAGAGAAGAACTCAAAAGACACAAGCCTGAACTCGCTCAACGCCCCTCGCTGGTGGTTGCAAATAAAATGGATCTTTCAGAATCAGAAGAAAGAATTCCGTCTTTCCGGAAAAACACAGGAATCGCCCCGCTAGAAGTCTCTGCGGCAACCGGCACAGGAATCGACCTGCTCCGCAAATCGATCTACGACATGATTAACCCGCATATTTCATAGAATTTCGTAACGAGAACGTGGATAGTGCTGCTGCGGGGGTGCGAATTGGCATAGATAAGGTTAGAATGGGCCGCCAAGCGCTATCCTCGCAAATGCTGCGCTGCCAATGTCCACCTGGCTGTCTGCGTCGGTCTCATGGCCGGAAAACTCGACAGAACGACCAAACAACCATCCAAAATCTGCAAACAGATGCATCTCATCAGATGCCCTGTAAGTCAATCCCCACCAGCCCGCAAAGTCATCCAGGGTCATCATGTCAGGATCGCCAAGCACGTCTTCATGTGTCCGAAACGACCTGTTCCGCCACTCAAGGCCCAGGTGCGTGGTCCAGCGGGAAGAAAGAAAATATTCCAGCCTGCTCTCCGGAACTCCGGCCTCAAGCCTGGCTATTCCGCCAAACTCCCATTCGATTCCCGCATGCGGCATAAAAGTCCGCTCAAAACCGGGACGCACTTCAACCCCCAGGATGCCTGACAAATCCCGGTTAAACGACTTTATGAAAGCAAGCGAAAAAGGCATAAAAAAATCCTCACCGCTGATCCTGGTCATATCCGAATAAATTCCCGGCCGGACTCGTGCCTGCCATGAAGTTCCGTCAACCATCCTGATAGTCCACCCACTGTCCAAATAAATCCCCATTGCCTGGTGCGGCAGGTCAAGCGCAGTTCTCTTAACAAAATAAACCGAGTCAATTACAAGCCTGCTGTCTATGTCGCCCCACAAGATATCGCGAAGATAAGACAGCTTCCACAATCCCGCTATTTCCATGCTTGCGCTGTCGCCATAACCATCAAAACTACTTTCGGGAATAACAGCATAAGAAACCTTGTAGACAGGCTCAGAGGGCACATCAAGAATCTGGCAATGCTCCTCAACCTGCCACCATTCGGCCCGTGCCGGGGCGGTCATAAACAATAGAATGGTGAGAAAAATCAGAATCAGTTCAGTTCCGGAAGTCTTCATTGTGATACTCCTTGCTTTTAACTTAGAGCGGCCGTCTTTCGGCGACCGTTGCAACAACCCTGCAGCACAATAGCCCGCAAAAACCGGGCCGTACAGAAAAACCCGCTACAGAAAGACTCAAAACAATAGATTGAAAGCCCTGACCTTGTGTATCTCGTCGACACCGCAGAAAAGCATCACAAGCCGGTCCACACCAAACGCCACGCCCCCGGCTTGAGGAAAATCGTCCCGGAGACAATCAATAAATCGTTTGTCGACAGGATAAACATCCTTTCCAAGCCGATCCCTGGCTTCCGCCGCAGACTGGAACCGCCGGATTTGCTCGTCCTGGTCGTCCAACTCCGTAAACGCATTGGCTATCTCAACGCCCCCGATATAAAGCTCCCACCTCTCAGCCACACGTCTGTCCTCTTCCTTGAACTTTGCAAGCGCAGCCTCCGCTGACGGATAATCAATCAGAAAAACCGGTCTGTCGCCAGGCAAAGCCGGCTCCACCTTTTGTATTAAATCCACGTTAAACCGGTCGGCGTCATAATTCTGAACCGGATCCCAGCCGGCAAAACGCATGAATGCTTCGCTGATGGTTATAACATGCCACTGCCCCGTAAAATCAACAGTCTGCCCACGACAGCGAATACTCTTCTGATGAGCCTCTGCCGGAAACAGCGAACATATAAGGTCACGACACTCTCCCATCATGTCGCGGTACGTTGCCGGCGTCCGATACCACTCCAGCATGGTGTATTCAGGATTGTGAAGGGGACCGTATTCTCCATTCCTAAAACATGGGCCTATTTCAAAGATTCGCTCGTATCCGGCAGCCAGTAGTCTCTTCATGAAGAGTTCCGGAGATGTCCTCAAATAGCCTTCGCCTGCACGTTCAGCGTCTATGTGAGTCTCCAGGGCCGGGGTCCTGGTCAGGACCGGAGTCTCAACCTCAATAAAATCCCGTCCGCTGAAAAACCCGCGAATGCCTGACATAAGCCTTGAACGGCGCTCAAGGCAGAACCTGGCCTCACGCAATCGCTCAGCGCCTGTTCCATCATCGCACATCTTCAGACGCCTGACAGCCTCAGACGCGTCCACATTAACGCCTGACTCTGTCGACATATTCGCCTGTCCGGGTGTCAATCCTTGCAATATCGCCTTCATTTACAAAAAGAGGCACCTGTATCTCATATCCGCCTTCGATCTGCGCGGGCTTGGTTACATTGGTAGCTGTGTTGCCCTTCAATCCGGGCTCAGTGTGCACAATCTCCTTCTCCACAAAATTAGGCAGTCGAACTTCTATCGGACTTCCATTGTGAAAGACCACTTCCACTTCAATGTCTTCCAGAAGGAAATGCCGATTATCCCCAAGCGCTTCAGCGTTAATCGGCACCTGTTCATAATTCTCATCCAGAAAAACAAACTGGTCCTTGTCCGTATAAGAATAAGTCAGAGTCTTTTCCTCAAGCGCAGGCTCGTCCATCTTGTCGTTCGACCTGTAATTCTTGCTAAGCGTAGAGCCGGTAATCAGGTTCTTAAGCTTGCAACTGTAGACAGCCTGACCCTTGCCCGGCTTCATGAAATTGAATTCAGTGATTTCATAAGGCACACCGTCAATTTCTATCTTCAAACCTTTTCTTAAATCCGATGCGTTGTACATCCGTCCTCCTGTGTCATTATCCTGAGTTCTGCCGCCGACAGAATCCCGCCATTGTCCGTTACGCCCTCTCACCATCAAGGGTCGCCATCCAGCCCAGACACGTACCATGTAAACCACAGTTTGTCAAACTCCGCAAACACCACCCAACACCAACTGTCTCCAACCTGCAAGATACAACAACCTTACGCTCGCCACCGTAGCAAGGAAGGGCCATTCTGTCCCGCCATGCTGCCTGAACCCAGGCTTTTCCGGGCAGTTTTTTTTCGATTAGCAGGTTGCAATTCAAGCCCTTTTCTGTTTTAATTAAAGGTTAATAGGGAGAAGGGATAACTATGCCTACAAATAAAG
>CAYSRM010000055.1:0-10281 GCA_964433435.1 uncultured Victivallales bacterium | reverse complement strand
GTCGTCAAAATTCATGCCTACTTGAAATAGGTAACCAGGGCTGCGCCGACGACGCAAAGACCGATGCCAAGCAGTTGTACGAATGCCAGTTTCTCCCGAAGGAAGAGGTAACCGAGGGCCGTACCAACTACAGGTGCAAGGCAAAAAGCGATGGTCATGACCGTCGAAAGATTGCCCGACTTCAAGCCTGTGTACAGACACACGACACCCAGTCCGCCAGCCAGTACGCCACCACCTATCGCGATTAGTGAGATCGATTTGACACCGGCGGTCTTTGCTTCGCCCCAGAAAGGGAGAGATAGCGCCAGCAGCAGCAATAGAGAAAAGACCGTTCTGATCACGGTACCCATGACGGGAGTGAGTCCTCCGAGCTTCACTCCTCTTTTCTCCAAGAGTGATCCAAATCCCCAGCAAAGGGCGGTGAGAATGGCCCAGCCTTCGGCTCTCATATTTCTTCCTTTCGTCTCGCGTTCTCAGTACACAACAGAGTCACCTTTGCCTAACCGCCCTGCGGTCAAACATAAGTAGACTCATTTGTTGGAATCGTCTTTATTTATCCAATTTATTGGTCTGTTACTCTCACAAACTTCCAACGCTTTAACAATCTTCCCCTCAATCCAAAATCATCACTTACCCATATTTTGCGGTCATAAGAATGTAAAGTGTCAGCGACCATCCCAGTCCAAGATTTGCCCCTCCTCCAGCAGGAGTTTCCGCAGTTTAGTGTAATCGACTTGCTGAACAGAAGTCCGATCATCGAGAGCTAACACCGCCGCAGTGCCTGCGCTTTGGCCCAGGATCATAAAGACGGGCTCCATGCGTATACAACCATAGGCAACGTGAGATGCAGACAGACAAATCGGCACAAGTAGATTCTCGCATTCATCTGTGCCGGGAACAATTGAGCGATAAGCAATGGGAAAGGGCTTTGGCAAGCGGTGTCCAAAGCCACCCTCGTTCCGCACGGTTTGTTCTCCGTCTTCTTCCACGACCACACGCTGGCAGAAATGTGAGTCCATGGGATATGAAGCGAGCCCAACGGAATCCGCCACCGTTCTTTTCGATTCACAATTCGCCTGGGTCATCACATATTCGGAAACCATGCGGCGGCCTTCCCGCACATAAAGCTGATGCGGCCAGAATCCCGTGTTTTGAAACTCGTTCGGGTCTAGGCCAAACCTGTTCACCCTCTGCTGTAGCTTCTCCGGCACCTGCGGGTCGTTGGCAATGAAGTACATGAACCCCTGCTGATAGTTGACGTGATCTTGAAAGATCTTCTCACGTAGCTGGTAGAGTTCGAGCATCGGCATGGGCAACCCTCTCCGCGGTGGCGGAAGCTCGGAAAAATTAGACGGCTCGAATGTGCCGTCCGGCCAACGGTGGCCCCCGCCTACATAGTCGCTGGAGAAACTGCCGGCGTTGTTGCTGTCGCCAGTTCTCATCTGCACCGGACCGTCAGTCATTGGCTTTGTCGTATAATTAAGAGTCCACTTAACAGCCGGATCGAAATTCAAAAAACGGGCCAGCAGGGCATACCGTCCGGGATCATATCCGCTGGGCTTCGGGAATGGCATCTTTCCTTGCTTGTCAGTCAGATGCATTCGGAAGTTGTAGGCCTGCACCCTGAAGTCGCCCTCGCCCGGCCTGCCGGCCGGCTCGGAAGAGATTTCCGGCAAAAGACCTGATTCGGAATTGTCCGGGTCCACATGGGGACTGATCGGCAGTCGACAGAACTGATAGGTATTTTTCCACGAAACATCCTGCCATTGTCCGCCCAGTGATTCCCCGTAGGCAGTGGAGGGTTCCCGCCCCACATGGTAAGACACATTCGCCGCAGCCAACAGATCTCCTTCGTATGTCGCATCGACAAAAACGGAAGCGCTGATGGTTTCACCGCTCTCCATGATTACTGAAGCTAATCGGTTGTTCCTTGTCTCAACAGACTCCAGGTGGCATTCGAAAAGAACTGTCACGCCCTCCTCATCGAGCATCTCCAGGAAAACAGATTCGGCCTTCGAGGGGCTGAAACCTCTTGAACGCCCAATCCGTTTGTAAAATTCGATGGCTAAACCGCCAATGGAATCCTTGTTCCCGAGATCTGACGCCGTTAACCCCCCCGAAGTCAGCCCGCCCACATGCCGATTGAACGACAAAAGCACGGCTCTTTTGCCCATGCGCGCAACTTGAATCGCAGCCGTAACCCCGGCGGGCGTGCCACCATATACTGCGACATCGCACTCGATCAATTTCGAATTTCTGGACACCGCCGGGCGATAGTAATACAAATTGCCTCTATCCTGATGTGACGCTATACTGGAATCAGCGAGCGCCGTGATGGAAGTCGCAAAGATTGTAGACATGATAGTGATTGTTCGCACCTTTTCTCCTTTTTCCTCTTGGTGTTTCTTCATCTTCTCGCCAAGAATTGAAATCATCCTCAAATTGGATTGCGGAAACGCGCGGCAATTTGCAGGATGCATTTTTTGTTGGCCGATCTCATCTTTAACGGTACACGTCTTTACGGTCTTGGATTCTAAGAACCAGGACGCATTCGTCAATAATGACAAAGATCGCAAGGTCTGGTCTTGGACAAATCTTCGCCCTTAACGCTAAAATATAACCACAGGTCAGGTTACACTTTCAAGAAGCGAAATAATCCTGTTCTCGTCTATAAGCCGATAATGTTCTGCAAGTCTTTTGGACTGAGCTGCGCAAACATTTTTCCGCATCACAGGATCAGTCATAACCCTATACACAAGAACTGCCAGTTCCCTGGAGGAAGCGCCGTCGAACATCACCCCGCCGGATCCCACAGCTTCAGGCATTCCGCCGGTCTTTCTGGCTATAACCGGACTCCCTTGCGCCATGGCTTCAAGAAGAGGAAGACAGAATCCTTCGTGCCTGCTGGCAGAGACAAATACGTCGGCTTTCTGATAACATGCGGAAAGTTCGTCTTCTTTAACAAATCCGGCAAAACACACATTGACCAGATTCAAACGCGACGCATAAAGGCGAAGCATCGCGCAATAGCGAGGGCAACTGCGTTCAGAACCAACAATAAGAAGCCGGGTATTAGAGTCGATCCGTTTGTATATCCACGCGAACATCTTTATCAGCTCCTCGATGCGCTTATTAGGCACAATCCTTCCCACAAAAAGAATGTTCTTAACCGTGTTGCCCAGAAGACGGGACATCGCCTGGTCGGGCGGCGCCGTTTCACCAGGCCTTGCACAAACCAGAGGCAGAATCTTTATGTTACCCGCGCCGGACTGCCCGACCTCAACAGCATTGAACTTCGATACAGACCATATGCCGTGCGACCCGGAGAGTACATCCGGCAGCTCCGCCCTGGCCCTTCTGAGCTGCGAGGCAAGGTCGTCGTCAAACCCGTCAAAAAACTCCGGAGGAGTTATGTTGTGATATCGAACAATCCGCCTGCCTTTTGAGTTGAGAAACAGAAGCGTCGATTCCGAAGCAATAGAATAATGGTTGATCAGTATGTCCGATGGAGAGTCTTTATAATCGCTCAGTTCGCGACAATCGTTTTTCACACCATCCGCAATATTCCCCGGAGGCGCATAAATATCCGAAATGTAGCCGTTCTTTCTGAAAATATGGCGCAACACCCTTGCTTCACGCGATATAGCGTCACCATCCGCATAGCCCGCAACCAGTTGATTCACAGCTTCAGCTTTCATAAATCACTAACCATCCCTGGCAGAAGGCGACCCGGCCTTTTCGATTCGCGCCACACGCCGTTCCAGTTCAAGAAGTCTCTTTTCTTTTGTGCAGCGCTCCATCTCGAGCTGTTCAGTAAACTGAACATTGATACTGTTCTGCGCAAACGACATCCAGTCATGCTGGTACCGGAACGCCTTCCACACAAAAAGGCGCAACAGATATGCTAACCTGCCGATCAGACCATGCGGCACGGGTAAATGAAACCGAGCCGTATCCACGCAATTGCGGCTCCTTAACAGTTCCGCATGTCGATGCTGAAATTCAGATTCGTTCCTGCAACTCCCAAGGTCCAGAACAGGCTGCTCCCTGCGAAGAGCTTCTTCCAGACCGCTATCGCGCAGCGCCTCTGCCTCGCGTTGAATCTCACCCCCAAGCGAGTCGCTCCTGTCTTGCCCGTTTACAAGTATCTCCATAAATCTCAACTCCCATAATTTTTTATCCCCCGCTCCCCAAAAATACAACAGGTAAGTTGCCCGGCAAAGCCCCGGATATCTTACAGAATCGGGATCAATGCAAGCCTGCTTCCCTCATTACAACAGCGGACAATTCTTCAGGCAACCTTCGGGCTGAACCTGCACTTCAAGGCCCTGACCATCGCACTAACAAAATCGTTCCGTAGCCCTACACGATGTAATCTCGCCGGCCCGGCATTCAACAAGAGACCTCGTAAGTCAATATCATCCAATGAATCATCTTCTTTAGTTTCAACAAGCACACCATATGTACCCATGACAGTTTCTTCACCGGCAAAAGGCAGCGGATCAGTCCCCGCTATAATTCCCATGCCCTTTTTACGCGCCTCTTTCATCGGACCCGGTTCCGGGTACCCGTAAGGCCGTAAAGTTGTATCTCCAATAACGAGACTTCCGGGATCAAAGGACTCAACAAGCCCGGCCACCTCTCTACCCCTTCCGAACAACCACTTCCCCGGAGCCCAGCCGACAACCGGAATGCCACCGGCGTCCAGCGTAGCGCTGATGATATCCCGTGCAGGACACCCCTCCATATCGAGTCTTTCAACAAGCAGGGCAAGTATCTCGAGTTTCTCTCCTGAAACAACCTGACGGCCCGGAAAAATCCTTACCTCTTCCTGCTCGCCTGACATCACAGACACTGCCCGCCCTTTCGCGGCTGGTTCAATGCCGAATCGCTCAGTTTGAACATTTCCCGATTTGAGGTCCCCGAAAAAATCACAGTCATATCGCTCTGCCAGCAAAGCCACCCTGCGGGCAGCCGCATCAAGATTGCCAAGGTTAGAGGACAAATAGCTTAAGGCCCGGTCTGTCCGGTACAGCGAATAAAAATGTACATGCGCATCTATTATCAGTTTCATTTGCCACAACTCCGCTTTCTTTTAACAATCATGCCCGCTTATTTCCTGCAAAGCAAAACCTTTTCGAGACAGGAATTCTAATTGTAAAAGTCGTAAGGTGTAGCGTGCGCTCTAAGAGCGCATCTTTCGGCACATAGAGCCGACTCTACACGGAGGGTTACTACTGTCCCAACGTTGAAAAAAGGGAATATCCTGGGAAAGGGGAACCTTCTTTCCGAAATTTTCCGTTTCAGCGGCAATTCTTTGCCGCTGTTCACCTGACTTTTCGCTTTCCGAAAGCATGAATTCGCTATATTGTAAAACACTTGAATGTAAACAGAGGATGTCACACATGCTGTCTCCAGTTCGTCTTTATAAGACATTAGCAGACTATAAAAAACATAGAAGCGCAGTGCGGGAGCTTCCCCTGCGTCTTTGGGTGGAAAGCTCAAGCCGCTGTAACCTTAAGTGTGTCATGTGCCCGAATAAGGCGCTGCCCACCGAGCAGAAGACCGTTATGGATTTCGATCTGTTCAGAAAAATTGCAGACGAATCATCGGAATTCGTTAACGATATGTACCTGCACCACCGCGGCGAGCCGCTGACTAATCCAAGGCTTGACGAAATGATTGCTTACGCAAAAAAAACCGGCATCAGCACACGCTTCCATACAAACGGATGCTTGATGAACGGTGAGTGGGCCCAACGCCTGCTGGAAGCAGGTCCGGACCTGATTTCATTCTCCGTCGACGGATTTGAGAAGGATACCTACGAACAGATTCGAGCAGGGGGGAACTTTGAAACAACTGTCGAAAACATAACCAGACTGGCGCAGATGAGAAAAAGTCGTAACCTGGCTCACCCTTATCTGGTAGTCGAAAAGATACGTTTCAGAAATCCCTCCCGGCAGGAAAATCCTGACAAGGTTGCAGAACTCAAAAGGAAATTTCTAGATGCAGGGGTCGACGAAGTGATAGAAAAAGACGAGTATATATGGGCAGAGGAAAACGCACCTGAACCGGAAACGCCAAGGCAATACGCTGTGTGCACCTTCCCCTGGTACGGAATGGTTATACTGGCCAACGGCACGGTAACCGCATGTCCGCAAGACTTCGCAGGCAAAATGAAAATGGGCAACGTCTCTGAGTCCAGCATAGCAGAAATCTGGAACGGACCCGCTTACAGAGAACTTCGAAGCAAATTCGAATCCGATCTGGATTCCCTGCCCCTGTGCCGTAAATGCGATCGCCTTCACAGGAAAACCATTGGCGGAGTGCCTTTTCAGTACATGTTCACATTCCTCATAGACCATGTCGTGGGATACAATAAGTTCAGAAAAATAATCGGCACCTCAGAGAGGTGACTTATCGGTAATCAACAATGAAAGTACTGCTGCTGGCTCCACACCCCTTTTACCAGGAGCGGGGAACACCGATAGCTGTAGATCTCCTGGCCAGAACCCTCGCCGCACGAGGAGATTGGGTGGATATACTCGCCTACCACGAAGGCGAAGATAAAGAATATTCCGACACTGTAACGGTGCACCGCGTTACACCACCGCTGCGCGTAAGAAACATAAGACCCGGATTTTCCGCAAAGAAACTTGTTTGCGACGCAGGCATGGTGTTCAAAGCCATGTCCATGGCCAAGGCGGAAAAGTACGACATCGTGCATGCCGTGGAAGAATCTGTGTTTATGGCCATGCTTATCAAGAAACGGCGCGGAATTCCGTACATTTTTGATATGGACTCCTCAATGCCCGCCCAGATGACACAAAGCCATGCGTCTATGAAAATTCTTCTTCCGTTTCTTCGCTACATGGAAAATGCCGCCATACGCGGCGCTTTGTCCGTGGTGCCTATGTGCCAGGCACTGGCCGGGGAAGCCGGCAAAGCAGGCGCTGCAGATGTCCGGGTCCTGCACGACATACCGCTGACAGAGCGACCTGGCCAGAAACACATAAATGCCGGAGAATTACCGCGAGGAAAAATAAATTTTCTCTATCTCGGCAATCTGGAACAATACCAGGGAGTGGATCTAATGCTGCAAAGCTTCCGGATTGTGCTGAAAACATTTCCCGAATCCATGCTGATAATTGCAGGCGGAACCCCCGCACATATCAAGAAGTATGCCTCTATGGCAAATCAACTGGACATCAAGAACAACACCCGTTTTTCAGGACCCAAACCGACCAATATGATGAAAAACCTGTTCGAACAGTCGGACATACTGCTCTCCCCGCGACTGACAGGCACAAACACCCCAATGAAAATTTACTCATATATGGCTTCTGGCAAACCTGTCGTCGCAACAAACCTTCCTACACACACACAGGTCCTGAACCAGGAAACAGCCGAACTTGCCGGTCCCGATCCCTCTCAATTCGCCGCGGCAATGATTAAACTGGCCGGCAACCCCGATCTACGCAGGAAGATCGGCAACAATGCAAAAAAAGAAGCAGCAGAAAAATACAGCTATGCAGCATTTGTGCGCACTGTAAACAAATTATACGATTACATCCGTGAACAAACCGAAAACATGAAACAAAACACTCAGGACGGCCTTCGGCCGAAACCCGAGCGTGTGTAATGGTGCAGAGCGCTCTCAGCCCTGCAACGCATATCGCAGAGACCAGAAAATCCACTGCACAATTTCACCTGCGCGCGCAGGACGCTGAATCCTGCCGTACGCATCCCTGAACCTGGCTTCAATAGTGTCAAGTTCTTCAAGCAGCTCCTGCCGGTCACCTGCAGTCCTCCCTTGCTCCCGGTTCACAAGGAATATCACCGACTTGGCGCGATGAATCAGGGCATCTGCAGTCAGCATCCATGAATCAAGATACGTCTGTCCGTCCGATGCATCTTGCATTACCCTCTCCAGTGCCGCCTTACCCTCGGAATATTGCTTCAAGGCTTTCCCTGCAACATCCCGCAAATCTTCCCCTTTCCCTTCCTCGACCTTCGCGCGGACATCGGCAAGGATATAATCCTCGGGGACAGGCAGGCAGGATTTTTTTATCCCGAGATCATGCGCATTGGCATAAGGACATTTTGCCGCTAACGCATCGGCAACAGAGTAAAAATCTTCAGAGCTGCATCCAAAAGTCCGCTCAACAAAATCGGCGCGAAAATCGCCAATTCCGCCACCGGCGCCACTCAACCTGTAACCTGCCATGTCGATACAGGATTTCTGAAGTTCCCAGGTGTGAACCCGCACCGTCCAGCTTGTAAGCATCATCCCCGATGCGTCCTTCAACCCCTTCCATCCGAAATCCCAGGTGTTCTTCTCGTGCAAATCCAGGCGCGGCGCAAAAACACTGTCTCCATGAGAAGCGGAAGATGGGCATGTCACCACTTCAAAGCCTTTGGACTTCAAATACTCCACCGTGTAGAAAACATCTGCATCATTTTTTCGTCCGTCGGGAAATATGTACGCGCCAAAGCGCTCCATCGCCTTTTCCGAAAGATTCTCAGGCAGGCTCCAGCCTTCACCCCAGACACGAAGCTTTTCCTGGCCGAGAAAATGATTATAGTTCCAGTCAAAAATCATTATGTCACTCGATAGCTTCTCTATAGCGTCAGGATGTGCCAACACCATGTCGCCCCAAATAACAGGGGTTATCCCCCTCTCGCGCAACGGCTCGGCTACTGCGTTCACATGCCGTATGTAAAGCTCCGAGATCGAATTCCGATCAGCAAAAGCGCGGCATTTAGGACAGTCGCCAATTATCCACGCTTCATCGGCGCCGAGGTGGAACCGCTCGACATCGCCAAAAACCTCCAGGTATTCCGCAATCCACTCCTGCAACAACGGCACAACCCCGGGATTCAGGGGACAATACTGATCAATCCGGTCAGGCGCCTCTCTCAAGCCAACATATGGCTCATGCTTAAGCACGTACTCTGCATGCCCAATTGTCTGGAGCAAGGGTATAGACTTCATCCCCAGCTCTCGGCAGAGATCAAGCAGCTCCCTGAATTCATCCCGGCTGAAAGCATCAGGCGACACACATTCCGGCACTGTTTCCCATTGTATATTATTTTCTACTTCCCACAGAATCGTATTGTAACCCGCCCCCGCAAGATAGCGCAGCCACTGTTCAAGATAGTCCTTTCTGAACTGCGCAACATTCATATCAATATGAAATCCAACCATTTTATCTTTCATCTTTTGCCTCACAATTCATGTCCCGTAGAAGCTGCTGCAAGTGCAGAATATTTCACACCTTTTGTGGCTTTCAGCTTCTGTGTCAATTCCTCAACATCCTGCGGCTTTCCCCGGACAAGAACCACTTCCAGGCAGTTGTGGTGATCCAGGTGAACATGCTGGGAAGATATTATAAGAGCGCAGTAATCATGCTGAATGCTGGTCAGCCGATTGGATAGATCCCTCTTATGATGATCATATACCATCACAATCGCCGCTGCAACTTCATCCCCTTTTTTCCACTGCTGTTTAACAAGGCTGTCCGCAATAAGGTCGGACACAGCCTTCGACCGGGTCGGATACCCTTGTTCATCAATATGAGCGTCAAACTTATCAAGCAGTTCCCTGTCTACTGAAACGCTGAACCTTGATACACAACCCAAAATCTCTTCTCCTTTTTTAGAGTCAACCTGTAAACGGCACAGCGCCTGGCTACGACAAAAGCGGCGCCATCATTGACTAGAGTTCCCTTCTACCCATCTACCTGTCAGAATCTGTTCCTTCACGGAATCGTCCAAATCCGACCCGTTAACCCAATCATTCAAGCCCGCCGAATCATTCTGCTTCCACTGGTGCGCAACCCACCTTATTGCGCCTGTTTTTAAACGGTTATCCTCAATAGACTGTGCCCACTGCATTGCCGTAGAAGGCGCAGTTTTGGCTATCCTCATGGCATATACGCGAGAACAGTTGTCTTTGAGAGAACCATCGGGCAGGCTGTTGACATATGCCCCGGCTTCGGCCGGCTCCGAGCTAGCCCATCTACCGACTATGTACGCAATACTACCCTGCCTTACGTTTTCATCCTGAATAGTTTCGGCCCATTCAAAAGCAATACTTGCATCCTCTTTCGCTATAACGGGCACAATTCGCGATACAGCACGATCCCGATCCTTTCCTGCCGGCAATCCATCCACAAAGTCTATCGCATCTCCTATATCTTTCCGCGCCAACGCTCCCGCAAGAATCGAGGCGGTAGACAGCCGTACCTTTTCATCTTCAATCCTCGAATACCACTCTTT
>CAYSRM010000054.1:0-10578 GCA_964433435.1 uncultured Victivallales bacterium | reverse complement strand
GAGCGCGGATTTCCCGAAGCAACAGCGCTATCTTAGATGCCACCGTTTTCATGACATTTTCTGTCACATCCTGATCTGAACTTGACGCAGCTCCACCCTTACAACCTCGGACTGGTAAAAACTCCATGCCAATACTTTGTGCACAAGAAGGCTATCCCTCATAAAGGGCTCCGCTTCCGATTCACCATTGAACATTCCGTCGCCTTGCCTCTCACCGCCTACTTCAGAATCTTCGCCGAATCCGGCAACAGGCGCCCCAGTGAAAACCTGCCAGCGCCCATTATGAGTATAGAAATAAATACTATCATTACCTCAATCGCATGAGACGCCACAGACAAGCCGTCGCCCTGTTTCAGATGCATAGTTGCCGCGATCATCATCGTAAAAGCCATCAATGCGGAAGCTATCCTGGTAAAAATACCGAGAATCAGAAATATTCCTCCAAAGAATTCCGCAAATGCCGCCATAAAACCCCAGAATGCCGCTCCGGATGTTATGCCGAAATGGCCCATTGCCTGCCCGACCCCGGCCCACATCTCCTGCCCGCCGAACAGTTTTGAATGCCCGTGCCATAGAAACATCGCGCCTATGCCGATCCGGAGAAAAAGCAGCCCTATATCACGAACCTGTGTTTCCATATTCATACAACCCACCTCCTTTTTCAAAAAAATACACTTCACCATTCCACATCTCAACCGCCAACTGTACAGACAAAACTGACTTGCCGTCAGACTGATATCTTGACACATTTTCCGCTCCGTGTAAATCTTAACTCAAACTCCAACAACAAAGCGGAGACACAACTCATGAGCAATTACAGATTCGGAATTCTCGGCCTCGGCATGATCGCCGACTTTCACGCCAAGGCAATAAACGCACTCGACAACGCAACCCTGTCATGCGCCTGTTCTCGTTCCATGGACAAGGCCCGCAAATTCAGCGACAGCTACGGGTGCGTCCCTTACGACGACCTGGAGGCCATGCTGAACAATGACGATCTTGACGTTGTTACCATATGCACTCCCAGCGGCGCGCACATGGAAGCGGCGATAGCCTGCGCCCGGGCGGGCAAACATGTGATCTGCGAAAAACCGCTTGAAGTTACTCTCGAGCGAGTCGACAGAATGATCGCCGCTCACAACGAAGCAGGAACCATGCTGTGCGGAATCTTTCCTTATCGTTTCAACGACGTAACAGTAACCATTGAAAAAGCGGTCAAGCAGAACCGTTTCGGCAGGATGACCTTTGGCATGGCTCACGTGCCATGGTGGCGCGACCAGTCATATTACACCGAAGGCGGATGGAAAGGCACAAAGAAATATGATGGGGGCGGAGCCCTCATGAACCAGTCCATACACGCCATAGACTCGCTCATCTGGCTGATGGGCGAGGTAGCTTCTGTCGCCGCTTTTACAGATAAACTTGCCCACCCAACCATAGAAGTGGAAGACACCGCATCAGCCACTGTTAGATTCAGAAACGGTGCCCTCGGTTCAATAGTCGGCACAACCAGCATATACCCGGGGCATTCAAGAAGCCTTGAAATCTGCGGCGATTCCGGAACCGCCGTCTGCGTCGAAGACGACCTTGCGCTCTGGAGCTTCAAGGATGAAAGCCCGGATGACGAGAAAATCAGGTCCCGCTTTTCAGCGCCCACAGGCAGCAAAGGCAGTGCTTCCGATCCTGCCGCCATAAGCTTCGAAGGTCATAGAAGAAATTTCGCTGCAGCGCTTGATGCCCTGGACAAAGGCCTGTCTGCCCCCATTGACGGCAACGAGGCCCGAAAATCCATCGAGGTAATCCTCGCCATATACGAATCATCAAAAAAACGGGCTGTCGTCGATCTTCCACTGACCTGATCTATTCATGAAAAGCGCCAGACAGCCGGCGACCCAACCATATACCTGAATCGTCGAAAACGGCGAGAGCGCCGTTGAAAGATCCGGATATAGCCTTTTTTATTGGGTCTTCCGCGGAATCTGCGGGTAGATTTGTTTTCTTAATGGGCGCCTGAACCAACCATCCTCCCGCATCGGTGGAAGCAGGTCGGGTAAGGTAGATTCTTCATGAATAAGTCAGGTTAGGGGCAGCGGGAAAACTCGCTTGTTTTGGGCAGGGCTGACTCGCGCCGATACCATCCCCAACCCAGAAATTTTGCGCGGAGCCTTTTTATTGTGGCCAGAAACATCAAATTATGATTTTATTCTCAACTGTCTTGACAGTCAGACAATTACAGGTATTCTACAAACGCGATTTTACTGATCGCATCTTAAGGCGCCATGCGGATCGAGCAGGCCGGGGACCTGCTCCAGCGTAGCTCAATGGTAGAGCGGGTGGCTGTTAACCACTAGGTTGTAGGTTCGAGCCCTACCGCTGGAGCAGGCTCTCGGGCTGTTTGCCGTAAATACCGGCAGAACAGTCTGCGGCGCGTAAATAGTCCGGGTTTTAACCTTGTTTCACAAGACAATGGGAGAAACATGAACGCTGATTCCGGAAAATTTGAAAATTCCGCAGATCACACCGCCCGGGCAATCATTGAAGCCATGGAAACGCCGGTTTTTCTCCTGAGCGCCGGGGGCGCCATCATTTCGGCAAATTCCCTGGCCATAGAACTTACCGGCTGCCGCCACAGTGAATTGATCGGAAAGCAAATAAGCGACATTGCTGCTCGCTTGTTTCAAACTCCAAACATCGAAGCCGCAAAACAGCGCTTTCAGGATTTTATAGAAGGCAGGTCAACCCGGCCGCCCGAGCTTATCCGGGTTGAAAACAACAAAAAGATCACAGTCCAACCGGAGATATCTTTTCTCGACGTTGCCGGAAAAGACACCGGGAAAGCCCTGTTGACACTGACCAATTCTACAACGCAAAAGGCCCTGTCTAATGAAGAACGAGACATCGCCCGCGATCGCGAACTGCTGGAGGCAGTATTCGACACAGTGCCTGTGCTGCTGGTGGTATGGAACGCAAGACTGAACAGCTTCAAACTTAATCGCCACGCCGAAGAAGTCCTGGGATGGACCACGGCAGAAGCCAACAAAGGCGACTTCATGAGCAAAGTCTATCCCGACAAGAAATATCGGAAGGAAGTAGCGGAATTTATGCAGTCGCTCGGCTCTGAATGGCGCGAATTGACTACAACAGCAAAAAACGGCGAGCCAATCCCTTGCAACTGGGCCAACGCCAGGCTCACTGATGACACCATGATAGGCATAGGGATAGATCTTCGAAAGATTAAACTCGTAGAAGATGCCTTAAACCGCAGCGAAGAACGGCTCAAACAGGCCATGATTGCAGGGCAGGTCTATACCTTTGACTGGGATGCTTTAAGCGACTTGGTTAACCGTTCCGAAAACTGCCCGGCAATTCTACATGAGAATACAGCAACTTGCTGCAGAACAGCAGGCAAAGAACATATCAACAGAATCTTGCCTGAAGACCAGGACGCTTTTCAAAAGGTTATTGACGGACTTTCACCTGAAAAACCCGAATACGAGACCGAATACCGGTATGTGTGTCCCGACGGAAGAATAATATGGCTGGAAGAAAGCGGCTGCGGCTATTTTGATGAAAACAGGCGGCTGCTTCGGGTGCAGGGGATTGTTGCCGACGTAACCGCAAGAAAAGAACTTGAAGACAAGGAAAAGACCGCAGTGGCGGCACAGTCGGCAATAAATACCGTCAATGCCATGGCCGAAGGAGTGGTTCTGCTGGACCTGGATGGAACCATCGAAACGCTCAACCCGGCAGCCGAGAGGATGACCGGCCTGAAAAAGAGCGAAGCTGAAGGACACAATATACGCGAGCTGATACCAATGGTAATGCACGGCAACGAGCTTGAAGCCGCAGGGAGGGCCGTTGAACAGATTCAAAAAGGCGTACGGCCCGAGGCCCGTCATATTGTAATACAACCACTGAATTCAAAACCGATAAGCGTGAGTCCTTCCGTCAGGTTCATCAAGTCCACAGACAACGCGCCTGCAAAAGTAGTTCTGACGCTAAAAGATGTGACTTCTCTCCACAACACGACCGAATTACTTAAACAGATCTTCGACAATACCCATATGCACATGGCCTATCTTGACACACGTTTCAATTTCCGCAGGGTAAATCGTGCTTATGCTGAAGCGCTCGGACATTCACCCGAATACTTCCATGGAAAAAATCATTTTGAGCTTTTCCCCGACGAGGAAAACGAAGGAATTTTTCGAAAAGTCCGCGACACAGGAGAACCGTATGCTGTCGACGAAAAGCCGTTTAGATACCCCGCCCGCGCTGAAAACAAGATTACCTATTGGGATTGGAGTCTCCGGCCGGTTGAAAGCAACCACGGAAATACAGAGGGGCTTCTTCTCTGCCTCATAGACAGCACAGAACGTGTTCGGATGCGCAAAAAGCTCATACAAAGCGAACAGAAGTACCGGGAACTGGTGGAAAGCGCAAACAGCATCATAATGAGGATTACCCCGAATCACAAAATCACGTTCTTTAACGAATACGCCCAGAGATTCTTCGGCTACACTGCCGAAGAGGCGCTGGGCAGCAACGTGCTGGGTACAATAACCCCCGAGGTCGATTCTGAGGGACGCGACCTCAGACGGATGACACAGCAGATAACCGCTCACCCGGAGCTTTACAGTTCCAACGAGAATGAGGGTATGCGCAAGGACGGTAGCCGGGTCTGGGTCCACTGGTCAAACAGAGCTATCCGAGACCGGCGCGGGAATGTGGTGGAGATTCTTTGTGTCGGAAACGACGTAACCAAAAGAAAGCGGCTTGAACAACGCGCACGGAATTATCAGAGGCGCCTGCGAGGCTTGACAGACCGGCTTATCCGAACCGAGGAACAGGAGAGACGACGCGTAGCAACACAAATACATGATACTGTAATCCAGACCTTGTCACTCTCTAACGTCAGACTGGGAGGCGTGCGTTCAAAACTGGAAGCAGAAGGCATTGAAGACCAGTTAAAAAGAGTCGACGGCATCCGCAGCCTCCTGTCCGAAGGGATACAGGAATGCCGCACTCTCATGGGCAGACTGGTGCCGTCTCTTCTCTATGAACTTGGGCTGGCGCCCGCGCTTAGGAACCTGGCGGACAAGCAACACGACCTTGACGGAACACCAATACATGTGCTCGAGGAAGGAAACATTGAGCCTCTCAACGACGCCTTGAGGGGCCTGCTTTTCCAATGCGCACGAGAACTTGTTATGAACGCGCTCAAGTATGCCGGCCCGTGCGAAATTACGGTCTTAGTTGTTCGCAATGAAAAAGGAATAGAGCTTGCAGTCACCGATTCGGGCAAAGGGTTCGACCCGTCCACCCTGTACAACCACGTTATCGATCACGAGAAGGAAGGCGGCTTCGGACTGTTCAGCATCAGGGAACGCCTTGAAGGCCTTGGCGGCAAACTTGTGATCGATTCAGAACCCGGCCGGGGGACTACCGCAAAATTGAGTCTGCCTCCTGAAAAGCTGGAATAGCTTTCCTACCGCCAAGTTCAAGGCGCAACATCTTTTCAGCGCAAAAACGATTACGATTATGAACTGCCCTACCCCACATATCTCACGGAATTTCTGCGTTTTTTCTCTAACATGTGCCTCTTATTGGGTAGCTACACGCTTTCAGTACCCACAAATTCTGCGGAAGACCCCATTTTAGAAACAGGGTGTTTTTCGACGGAACCATTTGTGCTGATCTGTATTTAATAACCCCGTACTGCTTTTCGACCATAAAAATCAGGCTGACACTGATGTGCGCAAATGCAGTGCAAGTGTAAATTATTTGAAATAAACATATAAGCAAAGGCTTCAGATGAAAAAGAAACATATCTTTTTGGGCAGCTCATTGATTGCCATCCTCTTATCAGGGACAGGATGCATTTCGGCGCATGAGAAGGAGAGTTTTCACTCGTTTGAAGAAACAGTAACCCCTGAAATAGACAACGTCTCAGGCCTTACCAGGCTTGGTCCGTCCGCAAGCATTTCCCCGGTAATCAAATCCATGCTCAACGAGCCATTGACTGCCGGCGCTGTTGTAAGGATAGCCCTCGCAAATAACAGGCGCATACAATCAAGGTACGAAGCTTTGGATATGGCAGCGGCAAGACGTCTTTCTGCGCGACTCCTCAAAAATCCGGAAGCAGGAGGATCCGTGATATTTTCTGAAAATGACCCCGACAAGGATATTGTCGAGCTTGAAGCTGAAATTGACGTGCTCCACATGATCCTTCTTCCGAAGAAAAAACGAATGGGCATCTCAGAGTACAGGGAAACCCGGATGGAAGTGGCAAGAGATGTGCGAACACTGGCCTACGAAACCAGGATAGCCTTTTACAGTCTTCTGGCCTCAATGAAAAAACTGAAACTGCAGAAGGACGCAACATATGCAGCGGATGCTTCCTCGGAAATGGCGAAAAGGCTCCGGGATGCCGGCAATATCAAAGCACTTGAGAAGCTGAACCGACAGGCAGAAAAAGAGCGCTCGATGCTGAATATCATGGCTGCAGAGCTTACGGTAACAGAAGCTCGAGAAGAATTGAATGCCCTGATGGGGCTGGACCGGACTTATACCGGATGGAAGGTTTCTGACGCGAAAATGCCGCCCGTCGACCGAGTTGCTTCACCCGAAGAGGCGTCGGAACAAGCGCTGGAGAACAGCCTGCAACTGGCTATGATTAAAGAGCAAATACAGGTCGCCGCACACAAACTGGGGATAGCAAGGATAGAATCGGTGATTCCCCGGATTCACCTTGGCATTGTGGCTGAAAGGGAAGGTGATGGAACATGGTTTACAGGCCCGAGACTGACCGTGGAAATACCGGTGTTCGACTTCGGCCAGGCCAGGCGTCCGGCGGCGAAGGCTGAGATCAAAAGGCTACAGCACGAGTTCGCGGCAACGTCCATAGAAATCAGCGCCGCTGCGCGAAAGGCAGTTGAACAGGTGCGCACAGCAAATAGCAGGATCAAACTCTATGACGAAAGGCTTCTGCCTCTCCGCAGAAAAATCACAAAACAGACTCAACTCCAATATAATGCAATGCAACTGGGAGTATTCAGGCTTCTTGAGACCAAAAAACAGGAAATTGCCGCCGAAAGCCGGTATATTGATGAACGACTCAATTACCGGATTGCACAGGCGGAACTGCAGCAAATACTCGAAGGTCTGATAATTCAGACATCGGGCAAAGCCACCGCAATGACATCGCCCCCCGCGATGCAGGCAGGAAACGGCAACCATTAAGAATCTTAAGGAGCATGAGTTAAAATGAGAGCGTCTATAACACTTTATATATTTCTGATTTCAGCTTTACTGTATGCCCGCACCCAGGCTGCCGGACAAAATCAATCATCATCCAGATCGCCTACATTGCTGCCACCGTCGAAAACTGATCCCCCGCGGCCATGGGCAAAAGCGGCTAACAATCCGCTGCCAGCGGGTGAACCCGGAAAAGATTACACCCCCGCAGTGGTTCCCAACGGAACAAAAGCAGAATGCAAGGTAGTCGATGGAGTAAAGGTCTTCCACCTGGTCGCACAGCCTATCGAATGGCAAGTCGCCGAAGGTCTGAAAATCCGAACATGGGGTTATAACGGCACGGTTCCCGGCCCCATGATCGAACTTGCTGAAGGCGACCGCGCCCGGATATATGTCAGCAATCATCTTCCCGCCCCGACCTCGGTACACTGGCACGGCCTGCGTCTGCCTGCCGGCATGGACGGAGTATCCGGAATAACTCAGCCTCCTATAAAACCAGGAGAAACATTCAAATATGAATTCATTTTTCAGAATTCGGGAACCTTCATGTATCATCCGCATTTCGACTCCATGACCCAGGAAGGGATGGGCATGACGGGTATGATAATCGTACACGAGCGCCAACCTGACAAAGAGAAGAGGCCTGACCGTGATTTCGGGATCATGCTGCATGAATGGAAGATAGAAGCCGGAACCGACCGCCCCAACCCCAACGAGATGACCGATTTCAATGTGCTGACCATGAACGGAAAGGCCATGCCTTCAACCGAACCCCTTGTTGCAGCGCTTGGCGACAAAGTCTGGATCCGATATGGAAACCTCAGCGCTATGGACCATCACCCTATCCACCTCCACGGCTACGCCTTCAAAGTTATAGGAACCGACGGAGGATGGGCTGAGGACAAATCCAGGCTTCTTCCACAGACAACGGTCCTGGTACAAGTGGGATCGGCAAAAGTGATCGAATTTATAGCTGATAACCCGGGCGACTGGTTGTTTCATTGCCACATGACTCACCACGTGATGAACCAGATGGGCCACGATTTCCCCAATATGATAGGCGTAGACTCCAAAGGATTGGATAAGAGAATACGCGAGCTTATCCCAGGCTATATGACAATGGGAACAGCAGGAATGCGCGACATGACACGCACTGGAATGCCCCTTCCGGAAAACAGCATACCCATGCTCGGATACAAGGGGCAATTCGGCCAGACTGTCCTTGGCAGTATGGCCAATATTCTCATGGTCCGAGAAGGCATCGAAAATTATGATTATCCCGGCCCATACGATTTCCCCGATGGGACGGTAAGCCGCAAGGCCTCAAAAGAAGATTTTAAAAGAGACGGCATCAAAGCGCCAAACCTTCCTGAAAACCTTAGAGACATGCAGAAAAAGCAAAAGGAGATGACTCGTAATCGCCATATGAAAAGGGAACATTGAAATTTCAGCCATGAAAAAAGTGAAAACAGCAATTATCGGAGCCGGCAGCGCAGGCTTGTCGGCGCTGAGACAGGTTAAGAGGGAAACCGAGGACTACATACTTGTGAATCACGGTCCGCTTGGAACAACCTGCGCTCGAACCGGGTGCATGCCCTCAAAGGTTCTAATCGAGATAGCGCGCGACTATCACAAAAGACTCAACTTTCAAGAAATGGGGATATCGGGCGCGGACAACTTAAACTGTGATATACCCGCTGCCCTGCAGCATGTGCGCAGACTCAGAGACCGGTTTACCTCAGGAATGATAGATTCCACCCGTAAGCTTGCCGGTGAAAAATTGATCGAGGGACGCGCATCTTTCCTGAACGCCAACTCAATTAAAGTCCGGGATGAAGAGATCCAGGCCGAACAGATTATTATTGCCACCGGCTCAAGTCCGGTATTTCCCGACAAATGGAAACAATTTTACGATCGAATCATGACCTCTGTTAATTTTTTTGAGCAGACCGAGCTGCCCCCCAGAATCGCAGTCATCGGGCTCGGCCCCGTGGGCCTTGAACTGGGACAGGCCTTGAACCGCCTTGGAATTCACGCCCCCGGGTTCAGCCTGTTCGAGACTATAGGGGGAATCACAGACCGGGAAATAAATCGCGAGGCATGCAACATTATCGGCCGGGAGATGACCCTCAGACTTGGCGCGCCGGCAGAAATTGAACAAGACGGGGATTACCTGAAAGTCAGTTCAGGGGATTCAACCGAAACCGTGGACATGGTTCTGCTCGCAATGGGCGCGAAGCCAAACATTCAAGGGCTTGGCATGGAAAACCTCGGGGTAGAACTCAATGATAAAGGGCTGCCTGTTTTCAACCCGGTAACATCGCAAATCGGAGATCTTCCGGTATACATAGCCGGAGATGTCAACGGCTGCAGACCAATCCTGCATGAAGCCCTCGACGAAGGTTTTATCGCCGGAAGAAATGCTGCAACCGGCAACCCCGCCTCTTTTTGCCGCAGGACACCGCTGCGCATGGTGTTCAGCGATCCACAGATTGCTGCGGCAGGCAAAACTCTTGGGAACTTGAAACAAGAAGATATCGTCATCGGCGAAGCCGATTTTTCTCAACAATCCCGCGCCGTTGTCGAAGGAAATAACAAAGGTATTCTTCGCGTCTATGCAGATAAACATTCAGCAAGGATAAGGGGCTCCGAAATGGCGGTTCCGGATGCTGAACACCTGGCTCATATCATTGCCCTGGCCGTTCAAAAAGAAATGACTGTCTTCGAAATGCTGCAGATGCCGTTCTATCATCCCACAGTCGAAGAAGGCCTGAGAAGCGCGCTTCGCCAGGCCGCCGGGATGGTCTCTCAAAAAGAAAAGCCGGAGGAAATGCTGGTATGCGACAGCAGAGCCGAACCACCGTTGTGCTAACGCCGACTTATTCGACAGCCCCGCCCTTTACCCGTAATATGACGCTGGGCTATTGGTTCGGTTGCTTGCTTTTGAGCATGCACCTGTGCAGCCTGCGGTGCCGTGCCTCAAGCAGGTCCGTCTGCGTAGGACGGTGCTCTGCGCCGTCCCCAGGGACAAGAGATGGCGGAATATTGGTTCTTCACGGAAATGCGCTGTCACAGGTGTCTTCTGATAGATAAGTGAGACAGAAGAGAACGGTTAAGGGTGGCGATTAAGTGTCTGAATCCATACACTCAGTCGCAACCTTTTCCGCCGCAAGCGGACCTGCATCAGGCACGGGCGATAGTGTACTCGCAGATGGAGGGACAGCCAGCCTGCACACGAAGTGTTTGCAGGAGTTCCCGCAAGACCAGGAAAGGAAAAAATGCAAAAAGATCCTGTATGTGGAATGAATGTTGATGAAAGCA
>CAYSRM010000053.1:0-10818 GCA_964433435.1 uncultured Victivallales bacterium | reverse complement strand
GCAGCCGTATAGACATACTGCAATCTGGCGTTTTGTCAATTCGCGCAGTCACAGTGGCGCTATCCGCGCTCGCCGCAGGAATTCTGTGAGATATGCGGGGTAACCGTGAAGATGATCGTTTTCGAATGGCCGTCCGCGGCCTTTTGAAATACGGGTCAATCTTGTGGTTGGCGTTCCCTGCTCCCGACCCCAACGGGGTCGAATTCATCAGCCAGGGGCAACGCCCCTGGGAACCGGTCCTCTCCTCATCCATCCGACCCTGTAGGGGTCGCACTCCTCTCTGGCGACAGAAGGGGGTGGCACCCCTTCCGCCGTCGCCCGTTGGGCTATGGCGGACACGTCAGGGTGCAGGTTTCTGTGCTTGCCGTCAACCCGGGGCTTCACCCCGGGCTCTCGAATTGCAGCCCGTCAGGCTGCCGGACTCATCCTCATCATTCCGTCGACAACACCACCCTTAACCGGATACTCTTACCCGACTCCCTTAACCGTTCTCTTCTATCTCGCTTATCTATCAGGAAAGGCCTGTGAAAACACACTTCCGTGAAAAAACAACATTCCGCCATCTCTCGTCCCAGGGACGGCGCAGAGCGCCGTCCTACGCAGACGGACCTGCCTGAGGCACGGCAAGCTACACAGGCGCATGCTCGCAAGCAACCGAACCAATAGCCCAGCGTCATATTGTGGGTAAAGGGGCAGGGCTAGTTTGAAGGCGCCTGCTGCCCGGACTGCATGGGCATCATCGGCTGGGGCGCTTCCGGCTTACCGTCAGGATAGTCTATATCCACACCGGATTTCTGTTCTTCAATGTAATTCTCTACCACTTCCTGTTCCTGCTGGCGGGCGAGGTAATTCATTATATCCTCTTTAACGTCTTCAAAGGGAAGGGTGCCGGCCTCATTTTTGTCAAGCACTTCAATTATGTGATAGCCGAATTTCGATTTAACCACCGGCCCTATTTTCCCCGGCTCCTGCGAAAATGCGGCTTGTTCAAATGCCGGAACGGTCCTGCCTTTTTCAACCACGCCAAGGTTACCTCCGCTTGCGGCGCTGCCGCATTCGGAATGCTCCTTCGCCAGTTCAGCAAAATCTGCCCCTTCCTCCAGTTTGTCGCGCAGTTCCTCGGCTTCGGCCTTCTTCTTCTCCAGGGTTGCTTCATCGGCCCCTTCTTCGACTTTGACCAGGATGTGACGCACTTCAGCTGATTCACCCCGCTGAAACTGCTCCTTCCGTTCCTCGTAGAACGCTTCAGCCTGCTCTTCATCAATCTCGGGAAGCGCTTCAAGCTTCTCTTCTACCAGCTTCTGCACCATCAGCTCTCCCTTGATTTGTTCTTCGAGCTCGTCCATGGTCATACCCATTCGGTCAAGAGCCTGTTCAAATGTCAGTTCCTCCGGCACTGTTCCTTTGACCTGCTCGATGACTTCGTCAATTTCACCCTCTTCTACCGATATGTCTTTTTTCTTGGCGGACTCGAGCAGCACGTTTCTGTCAACAAAGCTTTGTATCACGTTCTGCTTAAGTTGTTCGGCGTACATTTGCCTCTGCTGTGGTTGCAGCCCCGCCATCTGGCTGGACTGCATCCGCTGGTTGACTATCCTTGCAAGCTGCGCCTGCGTCAGGTCGTTATCCTCGACTGACACAATAACGTTTGTCCCTGCTTCGGGGCCCTGCAATGCCGACATTGTTGAGCCTGGCTGGGACGAATCTTCCTGCACCCCCGCCGCTGTTGCCTCCTGTTTGGATTGGTCAGAAATATCTTCCGGTTCGGCCGGCACCTTTTTTTCAGCGCAGCCAATACCCAGCAGCGCGATTGTAATCAGGGCGGCAATTAATGTTGTTTCTCTATTCTTCATTGTTTTTTCCTCCTTTATTTTGCATCACATAGTAAATTAGGTTGGATATATTCATCAACCCGGCAAGTTGTTCAATGCATCCAGGAAAGTGAATCATTCCGGCAATTGCACGAATTAATTCGTATTAATGCTGAATAATCGCCTTTATGAAAACAGCAGGCAGGCACACAAGACATTGCAGGACAGATTAATTCTGCTGAACGATGTCGATGGATCTGGCGCATCTGAATCCAATGAACGGATTCCCGCCTCCAACTCCTGATTTCATGCTTTTCCCTTTCGGGAAAAACCTTGCATATACGCATAGTCCCTCAGGGTCCGAAGTCACGTATGACCCTCCCCGGAACACATGTACTTTTCCCCTTTCCGGTCCTTTCGGGTCCCGCAGAGGAGTTTCCATGTAATAATTACTATCATAAAAATCTTCAACCCACTCAGCGGCATTGCCCGCCATATGAAACAACCCGTTCATATTCTTATAGGTATGTTCCCATATAAACATCTCTTCTTCAACTGCTTTCTGAGCTTTTTCCGGCAGCATGCTGTCGACCGCCCAGGTCTGAAGAGGCAGGTGGGTCTTTGGCGGAGGTTTTGTATCGACCTTCCGAAAACAAGAGCAACCGCCCTTCGGTCTTTCCAACTTTGAGGCAAGCTGCGAGTCCATCTGGTTTGCAATATAATCGCGGCTACCCCTGTAATTTGCAGCTCCCTTTTCAGGACTCTCGTTTCCCCAGGGGAACTTCACATAGTCGTATCCGCCGGCAGCCTTTTCCCATTCAGCCTCTGTCGGCAGGCGTTTCTTTTTCCAGTTGGCATATGCGTAGGCATCAAACCAGTCTACACCTACAACCGGCTGATTTTCCCCGTTAAGCGTGTCTTTCTTCCAGCCTTCCGCCGCATGTTCTTTAAGAGGAGGGGCGTCAGGATGTGCCATCGAATTATCGCCTGTCCTCTTAACATAATCTACGAACTGCCGGTACTCTTTGTTGCTGACTTCGTACCGGTCCATAAGAAACGGCGCCACATACACAATATGGCATGGAAAAGTATCCGACGGCTGCTTGGCCTTCCGGTCACCCATCAGAAAGTATCCTCCGGGAATAAAGACCATGTTGCCGGTCTTACGCATGCCAGCAGGCTTTTCGGCCCCGCCGCCAGCGGCAAAATAAGCTTCCAGTATATGTTCCTGAAGTCTGATTAGATGTCCAAAGTCCATTTCCCTTAAAGCCCCTGAAATTGAGCCTTCACTCTGGACCACCTGGTCGAGCCAGAACTGAAGAAAAGCGTGCATCTCTTCGGTTGCTTCGTCGAAACGTTTCTCTTCAAGCAGTTTCGGCAGCCGGTCGGTCATGATCCTTGGAAGCTCCCTTGCCGTTTCCCTGCGTTGATCCTCGAGTTTATCGTAGAACTCTTTGGCTTTTTTATTTGACTTGATGTCGCCTGTTTTCTTCACTTCCTGAAGCTTTTCAGTGTACAGATCGAACTCTCTGACCGCGGCCCGAACCGGCGTATACCATTCCCCGTCGACCATCTTCATCCCTTTTTCAAGTTTGCTAAGGTCCTCTTCCAGTTTTTCCTTAAGCTCAGCTATTTCCTCGTATGCTTTTGAGCCCTTGCACTTTTCCAGAAATTCGTCACACAGCACAATAAGCTTCTCGTATTCTTCCTTCTCCAGAGCTTCTTTCTCCTCTGGCGCAAGTTCCTTCAATCTGATGGCAAACAGCATTGACACGTCCATCGGCTTTGTTTGCTTGATTTTAGATTTAAAAATGGTCTTTTCACTATAGGATCCGTCCTCGCGCCGCACCCGCATGAGAATCGTACGGTCACTTTTGCTTTTCAGCACCCCATAGATAACATCGCCATCCTTCAATTCAATCGTCACAAGCGTGCCTTCAGGCAGGAGCGCTCGGGCTTTTTCAGACAGGTCCGACTTCTTCAGGCCAAGCGCAGATAAAGACAGAACACCCAGCAGAACCAGCAGAATTGATTGAGATCTTTTTTGCGATTGCATTTCATATCCTTTCAGAAGGGAATATATTCAACCCTTGATATTTTGCTGTCAAGCCGTATCTCCCCAAAGCGGCCTTCGGCCGCAAGCAAATGCATTTTCCTCTACATCATGGCAGCGTATAACGCCGGTCCAGTTGAAACGCGTTTTCTACATGGTTGATGTCCAATTCGCCGGCATCCGGCGTGCCGGTAACTTCGACGACGTCAAACCGTATGTAGACCTTCGGGAACCCGAGTTTCTTCAGATATCTTACTGCAGCACGGGAGAGCACATGTTTCTTTTTTGCATTAACTGCGGCGATAGGCCTTCCGAAATCCACACCTCGCCGCGTCTTGACTTCTACAAAAACCAGTACATCTTTGTCCCTCGCAACCAGGTCGACTTCGTCACGATTCCCTACCCTAACCTTCCGACCAATTATACGATATCCCTTTGCCTTAAGCAATTTTGCAGCCCGGACCTCACCCCAGTCACCTGTCTTCAGATGCTCCCCTGCCTCGTCTTGCCTCTTCAAAAGTCTGTTTAACAGATCCATGACTTCCCGTCGTTTTCTCCATGCCGGCTGGCCCTTATTATTGCAGCCTCCCTCACAGGTCTGAAGCCTTTTCTGTGGATTTTCGCCGGCCCCATCTCAAGCAAAGCCTGCATGTGCTGTCGGGAGGCATAACCCTTATGACGGGCAAAACCATAGCCGGGATATTCCTTGTCGATATCAATCATCAGGTTATCGCGCAGAACTTTCGCAACTATACTGGCGGCGGCAATAGAAAGGCTTCTCCCGTCGCCGCCGGTTACACAAGAGCACTGACATGGAAGCTCAACGCATCTATTCCCGTCGACAATCACATAATCCGGCGCACAATCAAGGGCTGCAACGGCCCTTTGCATGGCAAGGAATGTTGCCTGGAGTATGTTAAGCCGCCCGATTTCATCAACATCCGCAAGACCTGCGGCTATCTCTACTTGAGGACACTCGGCCAGATAGATAAATGATGACTCCCGCAGTTTCCGGCACATCCGTTTGGAATCGGTTATGGCCTTAAGAGAACAAGTCACCTCGTTGAGGGCGAAGCGCTTATCGAACACGGCAACCGCGGCCACTACCGGCCCGGCGAGCGGCCCCCGGCCAGCTTCGTCAATGCCGCCGATTCTGATGAACCCCTGTTGCCAGAAATGCTTCTCGATAGAAAGCAATAGGTTGTTCCTCGGGCCGAATCGGCCGGCTTTTACATTTTACGGACAGTCTTGAGGCGAGCTTTTCTGCCTTTGCGCTCACGAAGAAAATAAAGCTTTGCGCGTTTCACTTTCGCGGAACCGGCCACCTCGATTTTTTCAATATGCGGAGAATGAACCGGAAACACACGCTCAACATGAATTCCATGTGAAACCCGGTGTACCGTAAAGGTTTCGCTTGGACCACCGCCGTCCCGGGCAATGACTGTTCCCTTGAATATCTGTATGCGTTCTTTGTCGCCTTCTTTGATCTTCACATGAACGTTGACAGTATCGCCGACGGAAAAGGCCCGGCCCCTGTCTTTCTTCATAGTCTCTTCGTTTATTTTGTCAATCTTGCTGGAAACCATTCTCGCCTCCTCAAAACAGCGCTAGCATTTTTGTTTTCTACCTGACCTCTATTCCTTTTCCAGGATATCCGGTCTTCGTTCCATTGTCCGTTTCTTCGCCTGCTCCGCCCGCCAAACGGCTATTTCCTGATGATTCCCGGAAAGCAGTACTTCCGGCACTCGTCTACCCCTGAATTCCGGTGGCCGTGTAAACTGCGGATATTCAAGCATATCTTCGGAAAAAGACTCCGACCGGGTTGAGTCTCCGCAACCCAACACGCCGGGCACCAGCCTCACAACAGCGTCGATCACCACCGCTCCGGCAAGCACACCGTTTGTTAAAACGTAATCACCTATCGATAACTCAAGGTCAACCAGATATTCTCTCACACGTTCATCCACGCCTTCGTAGTGACCGCAGACAAATATCAGATGTTTTTCCCCGCTCAATCCTGCAGCATGTTTCTGAACAAACCGCTCACCTTGCGGTGTCATAAACACTACCAGACTATCTCTGTCCGCCACCGATTCTACCGCCCGGAATATCGGCTCAGGCTTCATCACCATGCCCGGACCGCCCCCGTACGGCCTGTCATCGGTCGTCCTGTGAGCATCCTCGGTAAAATCCCTCAAATTAATTGTGCGAATTTCGACCAGACCCTTTTTCTTAGCTCTCCCTAAAATGCTCTCAGAAAGAAACCCGTCCAGCATTTCGGGGAAAATCGTTACTACATCAATGACCAGAGGCAGGCTCATGCTTCAGCTTGAGCTTCCGCCTCCTGGGGTACAACGGTCTCCGACTGCTTTGCCGACTTCCTGATAAGGCTTTTGACAGTCGCGCTCACTTCGGCGCCGTTGCCAACCCAATACTGGACCCTGTCAAGTTTCAGGCTGCATTCCTCTTTCTGCTTCTTCGGATCATACCATCCGAGAGTTTCCAGCACAGTCCCATCGCGTCGGGTCCTGGAATCTATTGCCACCACCCGGTAGCAGGCGTCGTTCTTTGCACCCGTCCTGGTAAGTCTTATTTTTACCGACATTTATCCTCCGTTCAATTGAACTCCACGATGGACAAACCGTCCCCAATGCCCTGACGGCAAACCATTCGCGAATCACTAATAACCAACAAAACGGGAAAGTCTGGCACGTCACCGAAAGAAATGCAAGGCTTTCTCACTTTTTGCCGGCAATTTCTGCGCGTCTCTGTCGAAAAGCCAGCTTCTCGTCGCTACAGATAACCTCAATCTCCTCGTCCCCCTTCAGACGCCCCCTCAGAATATCATCCGCCAGCGGATCTTCCAGGTATCGTTCTATTGCCCTTCTCAACGGCCTCGCCCCGAGAGCGGCATCAAACCCTTTGTCCACAAGGAAGTCCCTGGCAGGTTTGCTTAAAACCAGGTTTCCGCCCTTTTCGGACACACGCTCCCGAACCTTACCCATTTCCAGGTCCAGTATTTTCACAACGTCTTCCCTGGTAAGCTGGCGGAATACAATAAGGTCATCAAAACGGTTGAGAAATTCCGGCTTGAAGTGTCTTTTGGCGTCTTCCATCATTCTCGATTTCAGGCGCTCATAGTTTTCCCTTTCTTCCTGTACCGCAAAACCGAGCCCGGCAGCTTTTCCTCCGACGTCCACGCCGAGGTTCGATGTCAGGATAACAATCGTGTTCCTGAAATCCACATTTCTTCCGAGCCCGTCTGTAAGCCTTCCTTCCTCAAGGATCTGGAGCAACATATGCATCACATCAGGATGTGCTTTTTCAACTTCATCAAAAAGAACGACCGAATATGGCCGCCTGCGAACGCGTTCAGTAAGTTGGCCGCCTTCTTCGTGCCCCACGTAACCCGGAGGAGAACCCACCAACCGCGAAGCCGCGAATTTCTCCATATACTCGGACATATCCACCTGAATAAGCGCATCGTCTTCGCCAAACATAAATTCAGCAAGCGTCTTGGCCAGAAGGGTTTTCCCTACTCCGGTTGGTCCAAGAAACATAAAAGAACCAATCGGCCTGCGCGGATCCTTCAGATCAGCTTTCGAGCGCCGCAACGCCCTGGAAATGGCAGCCACGGCTTCGTCCTGGCCTATCACCTTGCTGCACAACTCCTGCTCCATCTCAAGCAGGCGGCTGAGTTCAGACTCTTCCATTTTATTCAACGGCACACCGCTGGATCTGGATATCACCGCGGTAATATCATCCTCGCTGACAACCAGCTCCTTGTTCTTGCTGGATTCCTTCCATTCTTCAACCGCTTTGTTCAACGATTCACGTTCCTTGCGTTCACGATCCCGCAACTGAGCGGCTTCTTCAAAGCGCTGTTCGCGTATGGCCTCTTCTTTCTGAAGCCTTATCTCTTCGATTTCGGCTTCCCTCTTCTTCATCTTCGGCGATCGGGTCGTAGCAAGTATCTGCACCCTTGCTCCAGCTTCATCTATTGTATCAATCGCCTTGTCCGGCAGGAAACGATCCGATATATAGCGGTCGGAAAGATTCGCAGCCTGCTCCAGAGCCTCGTCGGTATAGCGCACCCGATGATGATCTTCATATCTCTGCTTTATTCCCTGGAGAATTTTAATAGTGTCTTCAGCGGAAGGTTCGTTAACCCTTACCGGTTGAAAACGCCGTTCAAGAGCCGTATCCTTCTCTATGTACTTCCTGTACTCGTTCATTGTAGTGGCGCCGACACATTGCAGTTCGCCGCGCGCAAGAGCCGGCTTGATTATGTTCGAAGCATCCATGGCGCCTTCCGCAGAGCCGGCTCCCACAATGGTATGGAGCTCGTCGATAAACAGTATAATATTCCCGGCTTTTTTGATCTCTTCCATCACAGCCTTGATGCGCTCCTCAAATTGCCCCCGGTATTTCGTGCCTGCAATCATCAAGGCCATATCCAGGGCCACAACTTTCTTCTCTCTCATGGCTTCAGGAACGTCGCCTGCAACAACTGCCCGGGCAAGCCCTTCCACGATCGCTGTCTTGCCTACACCCGCATCGCCAAGCAAAACCGGATTGTTCTTATTCCTCCGACAAAGAATCTGTATCACTCTTTCCAGTTCGGATTCGCGTCCCACTACCGGATCCAGTTCGTCGGAAATGGCAAGTTCAGTCAGATCCCTGCCGAATGTATTCAAGGCAGGTGTCCGGCTTTCCTGTCTCTTCTTGCCTCCGGACCTGGCTTCCATCTCCTCGAGCATGTCTCCCTCATCCTGCCCTTGGGCGAAGTTCGGATCAAGTTCCCTCATAACCTCGATACGCGCGCTATCCAGGTCAACATCCAGGTTCCTCATTACCTGCGCTGCAACCCCTTCTCCTTCGCGAAGAAGCCCGAGCAGGATATGTTCGGTTCCCACATAGCTGTGGTTAAGAGCCCTGGCCTCGCTCATGGCAAGCTGCAGAACCTTTTTTGAACGCGGTGTAAACGGAACCGTGCCAACAGTTTTGGTCTCCGGTCCATGCCCCACAGCTCGCTCGACCTCCATTCTCACTTGTTCCAGCGAGACCCCCATGCTGTCCAGCACATTCACAGCAACCCCTTCGCCAAGAGCAATCAATCCCAGCAGAAGATGCTCCGTGCCCACGTAAGGATGGTTGAAATTATCAGCTTCCTTCCGCGCAAGCTGAACCACCCTCTGTGCCCTGGGTGTAAAGTTCGTAAAGTTATTCATAATTATTACCTCATCCAGATCGGGATACCCTGGCCGCAATCCTTAAAGATTGCAACTTCTCCCGAACCAGTTTAGATCGTATTCTATCTCTATCTTTTATTCTGTGTTTCTTGCCTTTTATTTTCTGAAGATGTCCCGGCTGTGTCAAGACGCATATATCGTCAAGCTCCTCAAGCGTGATATTCTTTACAATACCCATCTCGACTCCCAGCTTCAAAGCGGAAAGCAGGTCTATCGCCTCTCTGGAGCTCAACAACTCGGCATAAAGCAAAACGCCCAGGGCCCTGGATACATGGTCGCGAACTATTTCCCTCCGCGTGTTCAGAAGCCTGCCGCGCGCATTCAGTTCGTGATCTATAACTTCTTCACTGACCCGTTCCAGGGTTGAGACTGTGTTTTTCTCATTTATACCCAGTGTAACCCGGTTGGAGATCTGGAATATGTTTCCGGATGACACGCTGCCTTCGCCCAGGATGCCGCGAACTTCAAAGCCGGTTCTGTGAAAACCGTTAATAACCTGGTCAATTTCATCCATCAGACACAGGCCCGGCAAATGAAGCATCACGCTGGCCCGCATACCGGTTCCCACATTGCTCGGACAGGCCGTAAGATACCCATATTGTGGACTGAATGCATAATCGAGGCGCTTCTCCAGATCAAGGTCAACGGCGCTGATCACTTCCAGAATTTTCCCTAGACATAGTCCTGAATCCATTGCCTGTATCCGGAGATGATCTTCCTCGTTGACCATTATCGCAACGTGTTCCTTTTCGGCTACCAGCAAACCGCTTCCTTTGCGCCCGAACTCCATGCTGGTAAGACGTCTTTCCTTGAGTATCTCCTTGTCTACGGGATCCAGCGCAGACATATCAAAAAACAATGCGCCATTCAGCAATTCCGACGCAACTGCAGCTTCCTTGACTCTATGCATTATCTCTTCGGCCTGAGCCACCGATGTCTTGCCGGGGAAAGGATAGTTCTCCAGATTTCTGGCCAGGCGAATACGGCTGCTGGCCACGACTCCCTTTTCAGCTTCACCTGCCAGCCATTTTCGGGGCTTTCTCAAAAATTCGTATCGTGAAGCTTGCTTATTTTGCGTCGTTTTTTTATGTACCATTTTTCTTCTCCAACCCTGCCAGAAGATCTCTGATTTTAGCGGCTTCCTCAAAATCCTGTGCGGCTATCGCGTTGTTAAGTTTCTTATTCAACCATTCGGCCCGCCGACAGATCTTATTGTTCTCCGGCGTATTCCCAACGTGATATTCGCCTTCCTGTATCTCCACAAGAACCGGCTCAAGTTCCTCTTTAAACGTATCATAACAGGCGGCGCAGCCAAGCCGGGACTGAGCCTTGAATTCCCTGCTGCTGAGTCCACAACCCGGGCACTTCTTTCTTGGGACAAAAATTTCCTCGTTATCCTCCATCTCCACCCCAAACAACATCTCTGCAATTGATCCCGGGGACTCCACATCGAAGCCTTGCTCTTCGGCACAATCCCTGCACAGGCTCAGCTCGCGGATCTCGCCGTCCAGAACCTGCTTAAAAAAAAGCGTGGCCTTGTTCTTCTTGCAATATTCACAAATCATATAAAATTCCTCTATTTTTATTATTATACACAAAAACCTTTGGTCTGCACAAGAAAGCTCAGACTGGGGGCTGGTTTCTGGATGCTGGTTGCTGGTTTCCTTTCCCAGGGCGTTGCCCTGGGCTTTAGAATGGCAGC
>CAYSRM010000052.1:0-10853 GCA_964433435.1 uncultured Victivallales bacterium | reverse complement strand
CGTTCACTGAAATAGGTGGATAATAGACCCAGAAAACTGGGAAGAACCGGGCAAAAGGGGGATAAGAGATAGGGGCGTACGAGTATGTGTACGAGTATGGATAAGAAAACATGCGGCATTGCAACGGTCTGTTTGGAGACACCTTTTCGGACAGGCTCTGGATAGGGGAAGAGAGAGGGGGGAGCGGGTTAATCGGGGAAAACAACTGGGGGATGCAATGCGCAGGGTTGCGATGTATTGAGGGTTGTGTTATTGAATGTTCATGCCGATTGATTATCAAAGTTTGTCTTCGTTTCTTTCCCGGTTCCTGTGCCAGGGGCGGGGTGTAATCCATATGCTTGGAATTTCCGGGGTTGGAATGGCAGGGTTGGCTTTTCACCTGAAGAAACTGGGATTCGATGTCAGCGGTTGTGATGTAAAGCTCAACGAACTTTCAGGATGGCTGGATAATCAAGGCATAAAGGTTTTTGAGGGACATAGCGCTGAACATTTGCAATGCGGGGCCGATCTGGTGATACGCAGTTCCGCGGTTTCCGTTGATTGTGGGGAGCTCAAGAGCGCGGAAGCGGCGGGCATGCCGGTTGCGAGGAGGGGCGAGGTCCTGCCTTTGTTGTTGAAGTCCAGCGGCTCGGTAGCTGTTGCCGGCACTCACGGTAAGACAACCACTACATCGTTTACGTCTCAGCTTCTCAAGAACGCAGGCATCCCCGTGAGCTGGTGCATTGGCGGGGAAACCCCTGCTCTTGGCGGTGTGGCGGGGGTTGCGTGTGATGCCCGGGCTTTTATTGCTGAGGCCGATGAAAGCGATGGAACCCTGGAACATTATTCTCCGGATATCGGCGTTATTACCAATATTGAGTTCGATCACATGGAAAACTTCGCGGATGCCGATGCATTCAGTGAATGTTTTGCTTCGTTTGTTCGACAATGCCGAAGGGTAGTGTATTGCGCGGACAGCCGGGATGTCAGGAATATTTGCGAAAATCATGACCGGGCCAGGTCGTACGGCTTTTCGGAAGACGCATTTTACAGGGCCGCAGACATAAAGTTTTCCGGTTTCAGCTCATCGTTTACGCTTTTTTGCGGTGGCAGGCAAACCAGCCGTATTAAGCTTCTTTTGCCAGGCAGGCATAATGTGCTTAATCTTTTGGCTGCCATCGGCGTTTCCGCGTGGACAGGGGTTGATATAGGCGCAATTGTTGACGCGGTTCGCGGGTTGGAACTGCCTGCCCGCAGGTTTGAGCGGGTAGTTGATAATGAGCGTATTATGGTGATTTCAGACTACGCGCATCATCCTTCAGAAATTTCCGCGCTTGTCAGCTCTGTAGTCGTGACGCGCGAATGTGAGCGGGATTCCCGGCCGCGCCGCATTGTGGCTGTTTTCCAACCTCACCGGTATAGCCGTACTCTGGCGCTTGGCAACGCTTTTCCCCGCGCGTTTGAGGGTGTGGATGAAGCGGTTCTTGCTCCCGTGTATGCTGCATCGGAAAAACCTTTGCGGGGTGGAAGGATCTATGATTTGTACGAGCGGTTCAGAAGTTTCAGCCCCGGTCTCCGGTGCCTGATGGCAGACTCGCTGGAAGAAATCAAGGGTTATCTTGCCTCAAGTATGCAACCAGGCGATATTTTGCTTATTGTTGGCGCCGGAGATGTTGTGGAAATAGCCGGATGGGCGCGTGAATGCGCGCAACTCGGCCTTTGTCCGTTCGCTTCCGGCTCCGGTGCGAGAGTGGATAAAGCCGGTGCAAGGGCCGAAGAACTGCGGTCGGAACTAAGCGGGGCATCTGTTTTGTGTAGTGGCGCGCCTGTTGGAAAAAAGACTACCCTTGGGGTCGGTGGCAGCGCGGATTTCCGGGTTGATGTTACTGAAGAAAGCGACCTCTGCAGCCTGATTGCCTATTGTACCGCAAAAAACATTCCTGTGCGGGTAATAGGTGGCGGCAGCAATGTGGTTGTCTCCGATTTTGGTGTGCGGGGTGTGGTTTTGCGGCTTGGCGGCCCCAATTTCAGGCATGTGCGGCGCAGGGAAAACACTATCATCGCCGGCGCAGGAGTTACACTCAGGACTCTTCTCGACAGGCTCGAGGCCAATGGTCTGGCCGGCATGGAGTTCATGCAGGGCATTCCGGGCACGGTTGGCGGCGCATTGCGAATGAATGCGGGCGCATGGGGCAGTGAAATTGCCGACTGTGTTCAATGGGTGAGGTATTGCGATTCCAATGGCCGCATTTGCCGGGTTGGGAGAGAACATCTCGGTTTTTCGTACAGGAACTGCTCTGTTTTGAAAAGCGCCGTTGCCATTGAAGCGTGTTTCAGCCTTAGCTCCGGGGAGAGCCCGGAAATCAGTAGAGCAAGGCAGGAAATAAAGGGGAAAAGGGCTTGGATGCAAGGCATGCGTTCGGCCGGGTCGGTCTTCAGAAATCCGCCCGGAGAGTATGCGGGAAAGCTTCTGGAACAGGCCGGCATGAAGGGGCGGTCTGTAGGAGGCGCGACTTTTTCCCGGCAGCATGCGAATTTCATAACCCTGTCGCCATCTGCTACTGCATCGGATGTTATTGCGCTAATAGAAAAAGCTCGCGAAGAGGTTGCTTTGCGGTTTAAGGTCAGTCTTGAAACGGAGGTTGTTTGCTGGGCATGACAAAGAATTTTAAAAAGGTGACTGTTCTGATGGGAGGGCCGTCATCCGAAAGGCAAGTCTCCCTGGCTTCAGGCGCATCTGTTTCCATGGGGCTGCGCGAGGCGGGATACGAGGTTGAAACTGTCGATGTTGCAGGCAGGAACCCGGAGCTTCCCTCGGAAGCAGAGGCTGTTTTTCTTGTGCTTCACGGTGAATTTGGGGAAGACGGCGGCATTCAGGAGATACTTGACCGCGCGGAAATCCCTTATACCGGTTCGGGAGCGAAAGCCAGTGCGGCGGCTTTTGACAAAGAGGTTTCCAAGAAGATATTCGAAGAAGGAGGGATACCAACAGCGTCATACGAGGTCCTTGACCGGGTGGACAGAAGAAGCCTTCCTCTTCCTGTTGTTGTGAAACCCGTTGCTCAGGGTTCCAGCATAGGTGTTTCAAAGGTCTTTGATGAAGAGGAATGGGATTTGGCAGCTTGCAGCGCGTTTTCTTTTGGCGACCGGATCCTTGTGGAGGAGTACATAAAGGGTAAAGAGCTTACTGTTGGCGTTGTCGGCACAAAATCGCTTCCTTTGATAGAGATTGTTGCGCCGGAAGACTGGTATGACTACAATGCCAAATATACGAAAGGAAGGACCCGTTATCTGGTTCCTGCGCCCGTAGAGCGCGGCGTTGCCGACTGGTGTAAAGATCTGGCGTTGAAGGCATTTCGCTGTATGGGCTGCAGGGGGTTTGGACGCGTGGATTTCCGGATGGATGTTGACGGTTCGCTCTATGTGCTTGAGATAAACACTATACCGGGCTTTACGGAAACAAGCCTCTTACCAAAGGCCGCGGCCCATGCGGGGATTGGATTTGCGGAGCTTTGCGACAGGATAATGCAGTCTGCGCAGTATGATGGGTAAGGGGCGCGAAAGGGCAGCAGGTTGGAGAACAACCTGCTGTACTTGGGGACGAAAGAGTGTGAGATATGCGTAGGGTGACCTTGGCCTCGAAGAGAGTCGGGAGGGGTAACCACTGTAACGGAGAGTGATATGTTTCTTGATGATGAAGATTTTGTGGGGAGGAGATTCAAGGGTAAATCCGGGAAGGATTATAAAACACCTGTATTGAGCGTTAACGCGAGATTGAACCGGAAGCGGACGGTAAAGAGTAAAAGGGCCAGGATTGTTTCCAGTGTTACTGTGCTTGTAATTGCTCTGGTGGTTCTTCTCGGGTTTGGTATCAGGTGGGTCAGCGGGGCTCTTTTCTGGAATAACGGCAGGTATGAGATTAAATACCTTGTAATTCGCGGGGGTCGGGCGATAAAGGAGGCCAGGATACGCGAGTACACGGGGATATCCGAAGGTACGAATCTTTTTGCCGTAAATATATCGGATGTACGCAAAGAGCTGAATACGGTTCCCAATATCCGGGATATTGAGATTGCCAGGATTCTTCCCGACACGATGGTTATTAATGTGTCAGAGAGGATGCCTATGGCAAGGGTTGGTTTCAGGGGTGCGTATCCAATCGATGAAGATGGTTATGTTTTTGTGGCAAGGCGAAAGATGCGGGGGTTGCCTTTTATCCTTGGAGATGAAGCGCGCGAACTCAGACCGGGACAGAGAGCGCCGTCACGGGTCGGCGCCGCGTTGAAGGTTATTCAAATGTGCGACCGACATGACATCAGCCTGGATGTATCTTCTATAGAAACCGACAATGAAGATTATCTTACTGTCCGTCTTGCCAGCGGGAAGTTTGCCCATCTTCACTGGGAGGGAATGTATGAGGATACGAAAAAGTCGCGGGAACGGCTTGAGCGGAAGTTGCGGGAATGGATAAGCGCTCTGGAAAATTCGCGTGGTCAAAGAGACATGCGTTTTGACCTTACTCTTGATGACATCAGGTCTAAACCTTAAGGGCGCGGACTGCAGATTGAAGATATACTGCAGACTGCGGATTACTGAGTGGAGAGTGAAGATGGAAGAGATGGAAGCCTGAAAAATGCCGATACCGCCTATAGTAGCTCTAGAAATAGGAACATACAAGACAGTCGCCGTGGTTGGTGAGATCCGCGAAGGCAATCACATTCTGATAACCGGGATAGGCAAACATCCTTCCATAGGTGTCCGGAAAGGGGAGATAACAGACCTTGAGAATGCTGTTATCTGTGCCAGGGCCGCTATAGAAGGAGCGGAGGAGAGCAGCGAGGTGGCGATCCGTCAGGTGCATCTTGCATTGTCCGGCGGACACATCGAGAGTTTTGTCAACCGCGGTTCGGTTCCTGTCCTGGACCATGACGGGGAGATTTCTGAGGACGATGTGGATCAGGTAATGGCCGTTGCCAAGGCTGTTAATCTTCCGCCGGATCGAGAAATACTTCACACTATTTGCCGTCATTTCTGGGTTGACGAAGAGCAGAAAGTCCTTCGCCCCGAGGGCATGGAAGGCGCTAAGTTGTCGCTTGACATGTTGATCCTGCACGGTGTGCGGAACAGGCAGCACAATACTGTGCGGGTTGTAAAAAGTGTTCCGATGGATGTTTACGATGTAGCCTTCAGCGGGTTGTGTTCGGCTCTTGCGGTTCTGAGTCCCGAGCAGAAGAAAAGGGGTGCGCTGGTCATAGATCTTGGCGCGGGCACAACCGATTATCTTGCGTATGCGGGCAGTGTAGTTGCGGAAGCCGGTTCGCTGGGAGTCGGCGCGGACCATGTGACCAACGACATTGCGCAGGCATTCAATGTGCCTCTTGCGCAGTCCGAGCGCCTGAAGAGAGAGCATGGTTCAGCGGTGGTCGATCCTCTGTCTGCCGCCAAACGGGTGTCGCTTCCTCCCCAGGTTGGATTTTCAGGGAAAGATGTGCCTTTGAAGTCTTTGAACACGGTTATTAACCTGCGGGTAGAGGAGACCTTGCGCATGGTTAAAAAACGTATAGACCCGATTGTTCTGAAGCAGACCGGGGCGGGTGTTGTTCTCGTGGGAGGAGGCGCTCATCTTAGAGGTGTGCAGAAACTTTCGGAGAAGGTTTTTTCGTTGCCTTGTTCCATGGGCAAACCGAGGAATGTAAGCGGGCTTGCTACTGCTACCGAGGGGCTTGAATACGCCACCTGCGTGGGTATGGTGCAATATGCGTTGAGGTCCATGAGCAGGCAGAGGCAGGGGGCGGGAATTACGGGATGGATCAAGGGAATTCTCAGGCGGTGAAGCTGAGTTTAATTGTGTGCAGTTGCGAGTGTGTGAGTCTGTGGGTTTGAGAATTTCAGCCTGTCTTGGATAAATTCTACGGGAAGTTAGATTTCATAGGGAGCGAAGATGGCGGAAAGAAAAATTGTTGTTGCGGGCATCGGCAGCGCGGGGTGTAGAATTATCGAACGGATTTCGCCCGCGCTCGGGGAGACCCCATCGATTGTTGCTATAGATACTGATTCAAACGTTCTATCCAGATCTCATGTGCCGGTAAAGCTCGAGATAGGCTCAGCCTATACCAGGGGAATGGGCGCCGGCGGCGATGTGGAGCTTGGCAGAAAAGCCGCAGAAGACGACATACATATGATTCGGGAGCTGTTCGAGGGCGCTGATGCGGCTTTCGTGATGGTCGGCCTCGGCGGCGGAACCGGCGGAGGAGCGGCAGCTACAGTGGTTAGCGCGGCAGCAGAGACTGAGGCAATGACTTTCTGTTTTGCTACTCTGCCTTTCGAGTTTGAGGGACCTCAGCGGATGGCGAAGGCCATGAAATCTGTCGACGATCTTAAACGTTGCAGCGACACGCTGGTGTTGATGCCCAATGACCGGCTTTTTACAAGCACCGGGGAAGAGACTGTTGCAGCTTCGTTCGAGAAGGCCGACATGATACTTGGAGAAGGCGCAGCCAGTATCTGGCGCATGCTCACCCGGCCCGGGTACATAAGTCTTGATTTCGCGGATCTGAGGAAGGCGGTCAGCGACAGCGGGTCGGTCTGTTCGCTTGGGTTTGCTTCCGCTGAAGGCGAAGACAGGGCAAACGCCGTTATGAGCGAGTTGACTGCAAGTCCTTTGCTGGGAGAGGGTAGGATGCTTGATAATGCCGGCTCTTTGCTTGTCAGCATCGCGGGCGGTTCGGATCTTACGCTTAAGGAGGTTGACCATGTGATGAAGACCTTTTCCGAACGGGCTTCCGGAAAAGCTGAAGTGTCGATGGGAACGGTTGTTGACAAGGTTTTTGAGGGCAGGATATCTGTAACTGTTCTTGCTGCATTAAATGATGGAGAGAACGAAGAAAAGGATGCTGCTGTTGAACCTTCAGATGTTACAGAAGAGGCGCCTAAATCGGGTGGAAGCAGACGCAGAAGAGGCAGGAAACAATCCCAGCAGGCAAAGCTTAAACTTGATATCGCAGGGCAAGGCCGTTTTCGGGGCATAGAACCCACGATATATGAAGGCGAGGATCTTGATATACCGACATTTATAAGAAGAGGAATCTCGATACAAAGGTGAGAGCCGAGTAGGGGCGAGTTGCATCTCGGCCGCACAGGTGGTGATGCGTAAGGATCAGGGAAAGGTGAAAAATGGATAATGATGAGATAATGGAGATGTTTGAAACCACCGGTGCGTTTCTGCAAGGCCATTTTGAATTACGTTCGGGGCTGCATAGCGATCAGTATTTTCAATGCGCCAATGTACTGGCATATCCGCATATGGCCCGCTCGCTTTGCAGGGAGCTTGTAAGCAGGATGTGCGAACGGATGGGTGGAAGGCCCGAGGTTGACGGGGTTATTTCGCCTGCTATAGGCGGGATAATTGTGGGGCACGAAGTTGCTTTTGAACTTGGGGTGCCGGGTATTTTTGCCGAAAAAAGCGATGGAATTCTTGAATTGCGTCGTTTTAAGATTGATAAGGGTGAAAAATACATAGTTGCCGAAGATGTTATAACAAAAGGAGGGCGTGTCAGGGAGACTATTGACATAGTCAGAAATGCGGGTGGAATCGTAGAAGCTGTCGGCGTACTTGTGGATCGGAGCCGGGAGAAAGTGGATTTCGGTGTGCCCGTGTATAGCCTCCTGGATATTTCCCCCTCGATCTATGAGCCGGGGAGTTGTCCCCTTTGTACAGAGGCTATCCCGTTGACGCATCCGGGTTCATAAACAGGCTCATGAATATTGCCAGACAAACTGATCCTGCCGGAAAAAGGTGTTTCCCGGAAAGCCGTCTTCCGGTCTGCCGGGCATTTATTTTTGCCGGCATCAGCTTGTTCATTGCCGTTCTGGCGGTGGCAAACCTTCTGTTTGGCGATTTAAACCAGGACGAGGGCTGGTATCTTTATGCTGCCAGGCTTGTAGCCGGAGGCGAATTACTTTATCGAGATTTTGCTTTTACGCAGGGTCCCGTTATGCCTTATGTTTATTCGTTGGTATGGCCGGTTATAGACTCACACGGGCTTGCCGTCGGCAGGTTATTCTCAGTTTTAATGTTTCTTGCCTGCTGCGCAGGAGCAGGATGTCTGGCGGCAGGAATGGTGCCGCGCGGGAGGAAGTCAGCTGCCGCCGCGTTTGCACTGGTTCTAGCGGGCATCAACGCCTATCAGAGTTATTTCTCTTCTGTAGTCAAAACGTATTCTTTGAGCGGGCTGTTGATTATAGCGGGTTTTTTGTGTTTGATGTGGGCGTTACGCGGCAGAAAGATCGTGGGAGGGTTACTTTCCGGCATTTTTCTTGGTCTAGCTGCGGGAACCAGGCTTTCCGCCGGTATTGCTTTGCCAGTGGCCGGGTTGTTTCTGGCTGTGCTCCATGTTCTTGATACCGGAATCCAAACCAGTCAGGATGGAAACGCGCGCGGAACGGATCGCCGGTGGATCTGGTTATGGTTTGGCATTGGGGGTTTGCTGGCGCTGGCGGTATGTTTTGTGCCTTTCCTTTTACAAGCTCCGGGAAATGCAAAGTACTGGCTGTTTGAATACCATGCCGCCCGGGAAGCCGGGGGCTGGCAGAAAGCGTTTCTGCTCAAGGCCGGGTCTATGGCGCGTCTTGTCGGGTCTTACTTTGTTCCTTTTGCGGTTCTGTTGTGTGGAATAGTGTGGCAAGTTGCATGCATGAATAAAGGCGCTGTGAAAAAGCCCCTTTGGCAGACACCCACCCGTGTGTTGTCTTTGTGCGCGTGGCTTGTCGTAGTGTTTGTTGCTGTTGTTCACTTGTCTGCGCCGTTTCCGTACGACGAATATCAGGTGATGATATATCCGTTGTTTGCCGCGGCCGCAGCTTCTTTTGTTGTGAGCATTGTTCCCGCGCCCCGCGCGTGGACGCTTTCTCTGCTTGTGCTTGTGCTTTCTCTTGCGTCGGTTTTTTCTTCGCCCATCGTGCACAACTGGTACGTGCTGGAAATTGACAGGTTGTGGGTCCGTGCCAAGCGAACCCCGCCCCTTCTTAAACTGAGGGAGGCAGCGGGAGTTGTTCGCAATCTTGCTCATGGAAAAACGAAGCTTCTTACCCAGGATATATATCTTGCGGTGGAAAGCGGGATGGAGGTTCCGCGCGGACTTGAACTCGGCCAGTTTTCCTATTTTCCCGGAATGACTACGGCGGAAGCGGAAAAACTGAATGTTTTGAACAGGCCTTTGCTGGAAAGCCTCATTCTTACATCTGACGCGCCTGTTGCCGCTTTCAGCGGGTATGGTTTTGCCGTTAAGTCGCCCGAAGTTAAAGAGCTGGCATCAGAGCAGAGAGAGTTTTTTTTCCACACTCTCCGTTCGAGATATGTCATGTTCAGGCGGATTCCGGATTTCGGTCAGGCATATACAACTTTGAGGATTTATCTATTGACTGATTAACCGCCGCAAAACATCCGTGTTGGCCTGATTCGGTTTTGTTCTTTCATTTTGTGTAATTTTGACTATTTCGGGATAAAACGAAAGGAATAGACATGGACAAGAAAGTACTGGTGACGGGAGCGGGGGGATTTATTGGAGGACATCTGGTTAAGCGGCTTAAGGCGCAGGGGAGCTGGGTCAAGGGTGTTGACCTTAAGCATCATGAATTCTGCAAGAGTCATGCCGATGAATTCGTGATTGGAGATCTGAGGGAACCTGGCGTTTGTTGCGATGTAGTTAAAGGTATTGACGAGGTATACCAGCTTGCCGCCGACATGGGCGGGGCGGGTTACATTTTTACCGGCGAGCATGACGCTGCAGTTATGCATAATTCGGCAATGATCAATCTTAATATGCTGGAAGCCGGCAGACTTGAGAGTGTCGAGCGGATATTCTATTCATCGTCCGCCTGTATTTATCCCGAATACAACCAGCTTGATCCTGATAACCCGAAATGCTCGGAGGATTCAGCCTATCCTGCGGCGCCGGACAGCGAGTATGGCTGGGAGAAGCTTTTCAGCGAACGGCTTTATCTTTCTTACATGCGCAATTGGGAAATGGAAGTTCATATTGCCAGGTTTCATAACATTTTTGGCCCAGAAGGCACATGGATCGGCGGGAGGGAAAAAGCTCCGGCGGCGTTCTGCAGGAAAGTGGCGGAAGCAGAAGACGGCGGCGAGATTGAAATGTGGGGGGATGGAAAACAGACAAGGTCATTTCTTTACATCGATGAATGTCTTGAGGGGATTGACCGACTGATGCATTCTGATTTTGAAGGTCCGGTCAATATAGGTTCTGAAGAGATGATTAGCATAAACGGTCTGGCGGAAATGGTGGCTGACATTGCGGGGAAGAAGATTTCAATAAAGCATATTGACGGGCCGCTCGGGGTAAGGGGAAGAAATTCGGACAACCGGTTGTTAAAGGAAAAGCTTGGCTGGGCCCCGGAACGCACGTTGCGCGAGGGCATGGAGAAGACATATGCGTGGATAGCGGAGCAAGTGGGGGGCGCCTGCGGCGCGGTAAGTGGGAAGATGTAAGAGGGAAGGGCACGTGAGTTGGTGCGTTTGTGTGTGTGACGGGAGAGGGGAAAAGCATTTTAGACTCGATTAACTGGATTATTCGCATAATTCGCATAATTTGTGGTTAAATCTCCCCTTTCCGTATCAGTGTCCATTAGTGAAGATAAGTGTTTTTTTGAAAAGGAGGGAAATAATATGAAGAAGGCGGTAGTATGCGGCGCGGGTGGATTTATCGGGGGGCATCTGGTTAAGAAGCTCAAGGATGAAGGTTATTGGGTGCGCGGGGTGGATATCAAGGAGCACGAGTTTTGTGAATCAGCGGCGGACGAATTCGTTCTTCTTGATCTTCGCGAGCCTGAGAATTGCCGCAAAGCGGTGATGGCCG
>CAYSRM010000051.1:0-11677 GCA_964433435.1 uncultured Victivallales bacterium | reverse complement strand
CTTCCGCCGGATGGCGGACAGGCAGCTACGAAATTCCGTGAGATATGCGGGCTAACAGCGCTCTGAACCGTTTCTGCTCGAAAAAGTGTGAGATATGCGGGCTAATATTTTCTGATAACCGACGTAACAACCCCTGCCAGCTCCAGTGAATTCTCCGGATAGATTGCCTTATAGTTTTTGTTTGCCGGTTCCAACCGCATGCCGTTCTTGTCATTGACGAAAAACTTCATGGTCCATTCGCCGTCGACCTGTGCAATGACCACGTCATTGTTTTTCGGTTTACGGCCTTTTTCAACCAGTACCATATCGCCGGGACATATGCCGGCATCTGTCATGGAGTCTCCGGTGACTTTCAGCATGAAAGTGGCTTCCGGTTTTTCCACGAGGAATTCGTCCAGATTCATGGTATCGATAAGTTCCTCCTCCGCCGGGGACGGAAATCCGGCCTGAACTGTGCCAAGCAGTTTTATGGAGCCGGTTATTTTTTCGGTGAGCGCAATTTTGCGGCCTTTCTTCTTTACATAACCTTCCCGGTCAAGTTTAAGCAGCAGAGAGAATACTGCGCTCTTCGTTTTATATTCAAATATGTCCAGCATTTCATTATAGCCCGGGACGCGTTTTTCTCTTTCATAGAATTTTTTCAATCTGGCTATTTTTCTATTCATGTCCGGCATCATCATTTTCCTTTTCCTGTGTTGATAAACAGATTCGGGCAGCATGATAAAACCAAAGTTCTATTGCAAGAAATATCTGTTCAGAAGCACAATCAAAATGTTATCCGGCCTGTAAAGACCGCTCTCGGATTCTTTTCCCTTGAAGGATTAGTTATGGTGGAATAATCTCATTGTTTCATTGAGGAGATAGACATGGAGCAAAGAGGTGCCGGATATAATAATCGTGCTTTGAACGAGAGCGACGTTGTTCAGATTTGCGACAATGCAGTATCGGAGTGGGACATCAAGGGCAGAAAAGTGCTGTTGGTTATTCCAGACAGCACAAGGACTTGTCCTCTGGATATGATGTTTCGTCTTCTTTACGAAAGAATGGCTCCCGAAGCCGAGGTTTTGGATTTTCTTGTTGCATTGGGCACGCACCCGGCGATGAGTGAAGAACAGATTTACGATCTTGTGGGGATTACATCTCACGAGCACCGGAGCAAGTACCCGAAAGCCAGGTTCTTCAACCATTTATGGAAAGATCCCGGAGCACTTTACGAAGTGGGGAAAATTCCGGAGGACCGGATATCGGAAATCACCGATGGCTTGTTTGGCATGGATGTGATTATTACGGGCAACAGGATGATGCTCGATCATGATCTTGCGGTTATTGTCGGGCCTGTTTTCCCTCACGAAGTGGTCGGATTCTCGGGCGGGAACAAGTACTTCTTTCCAGGCATTGCCGGACAGGAAATTATTGATTTCTTTCATTGGCTTGGCGCTGTTATAACTAACCGAGAAATAATCGGGCGCAAATATACGCCGGTAAGAAAAGTTGTGGATGAGGCTGCATCGCTTCTGCAAATCGAGAAGAAGGCTTTGTGCCTGGTTGTTAAAGGCGAGGACCTTTTTGGTCTATATTACGGAACGCCGGAGGAGGCATGGTCTGCGGCGGCGGATCTTTCTTCTCAGGTTCATATTGAATACCGGGACAGGACGTTTGACACGGTGCTTTCCTGCGCACCTGAAATGTACGACGACATCTGGACTGGCGGGAAATGTATGTATAAGACCGAACCGATTGTTGCCGATGGGGGTAAAGTTATTATTTATGCCCCGCATATTAAGGAAATTTCACCGGTACACGGCAAGGTTCTTCATGAGATAGGCTATCACACAAGGGATTTTTTCCTGAAACAGTGGGACAGGTACAAAGGATATCCCTGGGGTGTGATAGCGCATTCCACACACGTCAAGGGAGTGGGAACTTATGAAGACGGGGTAGAGAAGCCGCGTGTGGAGGTGATTCTTGCAACAGGAATTCCGGAGGAAATATGCCGGAAAGTGAATCTGGGATACATGGATTACCGCAAGATTGATCCGGAATCCTACGCGAACCGGGAAGACGAAGGCATACTTTATGTGCCCAAAGCGGGGGAAGTGCTGTACAGGCAGAAGTAACGGCAGATATTTCAGATAATCCGAAATTAATGATTGGCGGCTAATGACTTGTTTTAAAGCGTAGCTGGCTAACAAAAAAAAGAAGGAGAAAAGTAAATGAGCGACAAAGCGGACATTGGTGTAGTTGGACTTGCGGTAATGGGCGAGAACCTGATTCTTAACATGGAAAGCAAAGGATTTACGGTTGCCTGTTATAACAGGACCGTGAGCAAGGTTGACAATTTTGTCGAAGGAAGGGCCAAGGGCAAGAAAATTATCGGCTGCCGGAGCGTAGAAGAATTTGCATCGAACCTGGAAAAGCCGAGACGGGTAATGCTAATGGTCAAGGCCGGCAAACCGGTGGATGCTTTTATCGAACAGATTCTGCCTCATCTTGAAGAAGGGGACATTGTGATTGATGGCGGCAACAGTCATTTTCCCGATACCATACGCAGAACGAAGTATCTCGAAGAAAGAGGGCTGAAGTATATAGGCACCGGTGTTTCCGGCGGCGAAGAAGGCGCTTTGAAAGGTCCTTCCATCATGCCGGGCGGAAGTCCTGATGCGTGGCCGCATGTGAAAAACATCTTTCAGGCGGTTGCAGCGAAGGCCCCGGACGGCACGCCCTGCTGTGAGTGGCTCGGGTCCGACGGCGCCGGGCATTTTGTCAAAATGACTCATAACGGGATTGAGTACGGCGACATGCAACTCATTTGCGAAGCCTATCAGCTCATGTCGAAAGGGCTCGGTATGAGCCCTGCTGAGATGCACGAGGTCTTTGAGGATTGGAACCATGGAGATCTGGACTCCTACCTTATAGAGATCACTTCCGAAATACTTAACAAGACCGATCCGGAGACCGGGCAACCCATGGTTGATCTTATTCTGGACACGGCTGGCCAGAAAGGAACCGGCAAATGGACTTCTCAGGCTGGTCTGGATATGGGAGTTGGAATTCCGCAGATCGCTGAAGCGGTTTTTGCGCGGTGTCTTTCAGCGATAAAGGAAGAGCGTGTCGCCGCATCGGAGGTTCTTACCGGTCCTGAAACGAAGTTCTCCGGAGATAAGGATGCTTTCATCAAGGAACTTCGTCAGGCTGTATATGCGGCGAAAATATGTTCCTATGCGCAGGGCTTTCAGCTTCTGAGGGCAGCGGCCAATGAATACGACTGGGATCTCAATTATGGCGATATTGCGTTGATGTGGAGAGCCGGTTGTATCATAAGGGCACGGTTCCTGGACAAGATCAAGGCGGCTTTTGACAAGAACATGGAATTGCCCAACCTGTTGCTGAACGATTATTTCAAGGAAGTAATTGACAAATCTCAGCCCGCCTGGAGAAGTGTCGTTCGCACTGCCATTGAGATGGGCATTCCGATTCCTGCCATGGGAACCGCGCTTAATTACTACGATTCGTACCGTTGTGAAAGGCTGCCCGCGAACCTGTTGCAGGCGCAGCGCGATTATTTCGGGGCGCACACCTATGAGCGGCTGGACAAGCCGCGAGGCGAGTTTTTTCACACCGATTGGACCGGTCGCGGCGGCAAGACTTCGGCTTCAACTTACAGTGTTTAGCAGATAGAGCCCGCGGCTTGCGGCTTGAGTTCTTGCCATTGATTTGCGGACTATTCAGAGAGATCAGGAGGAATATATGGCTAAGAATGTCGTTGTGGCTCAATCGGGCGGGCCTTCCCCGGTAATAAACAATTCGCTTAGGGGAGTAATAGACGTGTGCATGGATTCGTCTGACATCGGCCAGGTTTTTGGAGGGTGGCATGGTATTGAAGGTGTGCTCAAAGAAGAATTGGTTAACCTTTCTGCGCAGAAGCCGGAGGAACTCAAGCTTCTTTCGGTGACCCCTGCGGCAGGTTTTATCGGGACCTGTCGTTATAAGCTCAAGGAGCATCAGGAAAAGGACTTCGAGCGGGTTGTTGAAGTCCTCAAGGCGCATGACGTCGGCTACTTTTTCTACATCGGGGGCAACGACTCAATGGACACGGCCAACAAGATCAGCATGGTCGCGAGAGAGAAAGGACTTGACCTGGTCTCAACCGGAGTACCAAAGACCATTGACAACGATGTGGGCGATTCAGAATTCAAGCTGATCGACCACACTCCCGGCTATGGTTCGGTGGCGCGGTACTGGGCATATGCTATCCAGAATGCGAACGAGGAAAACAGAGGCTCTTGCCCTGCTGATCCGGTGTTGGTGACGCAGATCATGGGCAGAAAGATCGGGTTTATTGCTGCTGCCGCCAGACTTGCCGACCCGGAACGCAAGATGCCGTTGCAGATTTATATGCCGGAATCAGGGCTGACACTTGAACAGCTTGCCGATAACGTCAATGATGAACTCAAACGCAGCGGCCGCTGCATAGTTGCGTTGAGCGAAGGATTTGATGTGGGTGACATTGGAGAGCGAAAGGACGCCTTTGGACATGTTGAGTTTAGCTCCAGCGATATCAGCGCACAGCAGGCGGTTGTTAGTTATCTGAATAACGAGGGGTTGTCTGCACGAGGTGCTGCGCGCGGGCAGGTTGCCGGCACCGATCAACGCCATACCACCGCTTTTGCTTCCGTTGTTGACATGGAAGAAGCTTATTCTGTGGGGCGCCATGCCGTTGAAATAGCCCGCGGCGATGGAAACGGCTGGATGTCCACCATTCTCAGGAAACCGGGTGCAGGGTACGAGGTATACTACGATAAGGCCCCGCTGGAGATAGTTGCCAACAGCGAGCGGACATTTCCTGTCAACTGGCTTTCAGAAAACAAAGTGGATGTCACCGATGAATTTGTGAAATATGCGAGGCCGCTGATCGGCGAGGGCTGGCCGGATATTCCCATTGAGAACGGCTTGCAGAGATTCGCAAGGCTCTCGCCTGTTTTTGCAGAAAAGAAATGCAGGGAATATCTTCCGCAGGCCTACCGGAAATAAACCAAACGGAGTGCAGATCCTGCGGTTTGACATCTGCATTATTGAATAAATCTGGTCAATAGTGTAGAGTTTGGATGTTTTCAACAGACCAAGGGGCTATTATGCAATTTTTTAAACGTGGTTCGTGCCTGATGTTTGCCGTGGCCGGCGCGTTGTTTTTTAACGGCTGTGCCGCGCGCATGGTTGGGTCGGTCAAACCATTGCCCCCTGAGGCTATCCCTCCGGTTATAGCAGTGAGTTCGTTTGAGAACAGATCAGGATTCACAGGCCAGTGGAAACTTGGTTCCGGAATGGCTGATCTGCTGGTGTCTGAGCTTGTTGCCAGCCGCAATTTTGTGGTTGTGGAGCGCAAGCATCTTGCTTCGATAGTTCGCGAGTTGCAGCTTCAGAGGAGTGACGGCTTTCGCGATGAAGGCAAAGTTGACACTGGGCGGTTGAAGAATGCCGAGTATCTTGTAAGAGGTGTGATTAACGACTTTTCGCAGGTTGGCGGCGGTTCTTTTGCCATTGCGGTTCGAACCTTTCTTTTCGGGGGTAAGGGATACAAGGCCAGGGTGGCTTTAACCCTCACGATCGTTGACGTTGAAAGCGGGGAAATTATTGATTCCGTGCAATGCGCAGGTATTGCCAAAGCAAGGCAGGCTTATGCAAAGGGAGAGTATAAAGACGTTGCTTTTGGTGGTGACGCCTTTTTCAGGACGCCGCTGGGAATAGCCACCGCCAACGCGATACGCAGGGGAGTGCGCGGCATAGTTCATAAAGTGCCGAAAAATTACTGGACGCCCATGGTTTGTGCGCTCGGCGCAGAGGAAGCGGTAATAATTAACGGGGGCAGCGATCGGGGTTTGCAGGAGGGCACAATGTTTGAAGTCAGGGAAAAGGGAACTGCTGTTACCGATCCGGTGACCGGAGATGTACTCTCGGTGATACCAGGCCGGAAAATTGCGGTAGTCAGAGTCAAGATGGTGAAAAGTAATGTGTCGTATTGCGAGGCGGTCGAGGGCGGCGCCATCAAAAGGGGACAGCTTTTAAAGGAGTTGCGGCAATAGAAGACGCTTTGCAGGATGATTGCTTTAGAGCGCGCGACCGCGTTGTGAAGCGGGCCGGATTTTTTTGCTGATACAGATTCATGAAAACTGAATTCTTAGAAAAATTGATTGAACGTATTGACCGTCTGGACCCTGAAAACCTGCAATCGCATTTTCTTCGCCTTGCCCAGGAACGCGGGTTGCTGGAGACGATTTTCCAGTCCATCCAGGAAGGGGTTATAGTTGTAGACGGCGGGGGACTGATCCAGTATGTCAATCGTGCTACGGAAAGATTCATGGGATTTTCGCTGGAATCGGTTCAGGGCAAAAAGGTATCCAGATACCTGCGGGAAATTGACTGGCGCAGGATTATGGCGTTTGATACCGACGAATGGTCCCGCATTCTGAGCCATGAGATTGAAATAAACTATCCCGAACATCGCATACTGAATTTCTACGTTGTGCCGTTGTCCTACTGTGAAGGGCCGGGCCAGGAAGAAGGCGTTGTTGTTATTCTGCGGGATGTTACCAGCGCCCGTGAACAGGAGGCGGACCTGCTTGAATCGGAGAGGTTGAACGCCGTTAAGCTTCTTGCCGCCGGTGTTGCGCATGAAATAGGCAATCCTCTTAATGCCCTCAATATACATTTACAGCTCTTGCAAAGAGAGGTTGAAAAGTTGCCCGCAGGACAGAAAAACACCTTGGCCGACCTTGTGGATGTCGCAAAGAATGAGGTTTCCCGCCTGGACTTGATTATAACCCAGTTCCTGAGGGCTATACGCCCCAAAGAGCCGGATTTTGAGATTTCGAGCGTGGACAAACTGTTAGAGGAGGTTCTCACGCTGTTAACCCAGGAGATGGAAAATCGCAGAATTAACGTCGAAGTGGAAAAGCCAGACAAGCTCCCCAGGATCAAAGTTGACCAGAACCAGATTAAACAGGCTTTTTTTAATATAATAAAGAACGGGTTTCAGGCAATGCCAGACGGCGGCCGGCTGCACATCAATATTTCGGTAGCGGATCATTCGATAGTTTTTGCATTCGGGGATACGGGCAAGGGAATAAGCGCCGATGACATGTCGCGGATATTTGAGCCTTACTATACTAATAAATCAGGCGGGTCAGGCTTGGGGCTGATGATTGTTCAGCGTATAATCCAGGACCATGGCGGACAGATAGAAGTAGCCAGCAAAGAGAATGAAGGCACTGTCTTTACGATTTATCTGCCGTTGGCAGAGCGGCGTGTCAGATTGCTTAAGCCGCCTCGTGAAGACAACTATGACCGCATGGAAACAGAGTGAGTTGATTTGATATGGCAACTGGCAAAAGTGCAAATAAAAAGCCGGCGGTTCTTGTTGTTGATGACGACAAGAATACGCGCGACGGTCTTAATCTGGCGCTGAAGGATGCTTACAATGTGATTCTTGCGGAAAACGGTGAGAAGGCGTTGGAGCTGCTTGCAGATCGGCAGGTCGATATCATGCTTGGCGATGTCCGCATGCCGGGAATGGACGGGCTGACTCTTATGAAAAGGGCGCTGTCCAGAAAGCCGGAGTTGATAGTCATTCTTCTCACTGCTTACGGAAACGTTGAGACCGCGGTTGAGGCAATGAAGCTCGGCGCATACGATTTTCTTATGAAGCCGGTAAACCTTGACCGGCTTGACCTGCTTCTGCGGCGCGCATTGCGGTCGCGGGAAGTTGAATCGGAGAATTTGGACCTGAGGCGGCAGTTGGACGACAAGTATGGCTTGGAGAATATCATTGGCGCGTCTCAGCCGATGACAGAGGTTTTTGATGTTATCAAGCAGGCAGCCCCGACCAGGGCTACAGTGATGATCCAGGGCGAAAGCGGCACGGGGAAGGAACTTGTTGCTCATGCAATTCACGGGCTCAGTCCGCGCGCACGGGGACCTTTTGTGGTCGTGCATTGTGCCGCGTTATCTCCGAGTCTCCTGGAGAGCGAGTTGTTCGGACATGAAAAGGGAGCCTTTACCGGCGCTGTCAGCAGAAGAAGCGGACGCTTCGAAATGGCCGATGGCGGGACATTGTTCCTTGACGAAGTTTCTGAAATCGATCTCTCTGTGCAAGTCAAGCTGTTGCGCGTGCTGGAAGAACGGCAGTTTGAAAGAGTGGGAGGCGGAGATGAAATAGACGTCGACATACGGTTGATAGCGGCTACAAACAAAGATCTGCGCAGCCTGGTAAAGGAAGGCAATTTTCGGGAAGATCTTTTTTTCAGGCTTGACGTGATTGATGTTAACCTTCCGCCTTTGCGGGATCGCATCGATGACATTCCTCTTCTTTGTCATCATTTTCTGAGGGATGCCGCCGAGAAGAATGGAAAGCGGATTGAGGGCATAACTTCGGAGGCGCTGAATCTGCTGGCATCTTATGATTGGCCGGGTAATGTGCGTGAACTGCGCAATACGATAGAGAAGATGGTGGTGCTGACACGCAAGGAGAAGCTTACCGCAAGAGATGTACCGCTTAATATCAGGAAGGCGGTCCAACAGAGCGAAGGTGTTCCCACCGTAGGGAGTTCGGGCGCTGTCGCAGTCAATGCCTCTGTTCCAAGCAGCAGGAGTTCGCTTGCAGACGTTGAAAGAGAAATGATATACAATGCATTGGAGAAGCACAACGGCAGCCGTACGGAAGCTGCCAGGGAACTAGGTATAAGCCGCCGGACATTACACAGGAAGCTCAAGCAGTACCAGGAAAACGAATAATCACGACATCATTATAAAGGCATATTTGGTCCTTGTAACCGGGTAAAAGGAGTATTTTCTTGCCGGGAAGCAGTAAACAGTTTTTTGTAAGCAGCCTGGGCCAAGGTCGAGGACTGTTCTGTATTCGCGGGCTTATTATTATACTTGTGATACTTGTTGCCGTTGGTATTTATGCGGGGTTCCGTTTCAGAGGTCTGACTGACGGCAGGGCCATGGAACAGGCGCAGCTTGGCAGGAACATTGCTGAAGGCAGGGGCTTTGCTACCAAATGCAGGCGTCCGCTTGATTTCTGGTATCTTGAAAGAAACGGCAAGGATATACATGGCGAGCAGGCCGATATTCGCCATGCACCCGCTTATCCGTTCGTTTTGAGTCTTGGTTTCAAAACGGTCAATCCCTCGTACGAGGTTGTTTCCGATTTCGACATATTTGACGCTGAGAGGCAAGTGGTTGTCCCTGTCTGTATTATTTTCTATGCGGCTTCGGCGCTGATGGTGTTTCTGCTTGGCCTAAAGCTGTTTGATATCCGTGTTGCCGTGGTAGCTGTGCTGGCCTTTGCCCTGAGCAGGACGGCGCTGGATCAGTGCATATCAGGCATGCCTGATTCCCTGACGACTTTTCTTGTTACCGCTGCTTTCTATTTTGCATGTCTCTGCAATTCGGCCAGGGCCAGGGGAGGGACTTTTATGAAGTGGGGGGCATATCTTGTTGTTGCCTCGTTGGTGACCGGCCTGGCGTTTCTTGCCGATTACCGCGCCCTGATCATTCTTCCGGGCATAGTTTTGTGTGTGGCTGCGGCTTTTGATCGCTTTTATTGGCTTGCGGTTTTTTGTATCGTTCTTATTGTAGGCGTCGTGGTTTTTCCCTGGCTGATGCGGAATCGAGAGGTAAGCGGTGGATACCTTGGACTGGCTGCTTATTCTGTCCTGGAGGACACAGCGTCTTTTCCAGGTGACAGCCTGGATCGCCAGTACGAGGCTCCTTATCATCAAAGTCAGTTTATGACCGCCGCAAAAAACAAGGTTCAGAAAAATATTGACCTGGTATTTGGCGACGCGCTCAGGACCGTCGGGCAGGGACTGATTACATGTTTCTTCCTCATATCATTTTTCCTCATATACGAAGGCTCCCTGGCAAGGCTGATGAAGCGGGGAGTGGGTCTGACTGTTGTAGCCGCGCTTTTTATTGGTGCAATGGCAGGTGCGGACAGCGGGTTGTTTACTGTGCTTTGGGGAGTTATTGCAGTTATGGGCGCAGGATGCTTCTTCCTTCTGCTGGACCGGCACGGTACGCCCGAGCCCTACCAGATGTGGCTGGCGGTAGCGCTGGTGGCCCTGTCTGCTTTTCCTTCTGTTATGACCGTCATTTATGAGCGCCCGAAATCATCGTATCCTCCATATTTTCCTCCTTTCATTTCTTATGTTTGCGGCATGGTTGAGGAAGATCAGACGATATGCACTGATATCCCTGAAGCAACAGCATGGTACGGCCGGCAGCATTCGCTGCAACTGCCTGTCAGTGTGGAACAGTTTGTGCAGATTGCCAACAACGGGATCCATTTTGGCGGCCTGTACCTTACGACCGAGACCGGCAACAAGGAGTACATAGGAGCTTTCGTGGAAGGCCGCGACAGATCATGGCTTCCGTTACTTAACCGTCGTGTTCCCAAGGGTTTTCCCTTTGACAAGGGAGTGCACCTGCCGGTTGACGCCAGACATCAGATATTCCTTTCCGACGAAATTGAAGCAGGCGTGCCCATCCCGACCCTTCCGAAAGCCGAAGAAGATGAGGATAAGGCGACGGAGATAGAACTGCTAGAACCGTGAGCCAGAGGACAGGGATATTACGGTTGACGGATTACGGACTCGCGGGAGCTTCTCCCTCCATTTCGTGCACTGTAGTTATACTGTGGGGGTGAATTTCCGTAATGAAAGGATTGTATCTCTTTTCTTTTTGGGTGCGCTGCCTACTGTTTACTGTTTTGCCCGGGCCCAAGCGTTGTCTCCAATTTCCGGTCGCGTTTGCCACCAAGTTCCACCGATCTGGTGTAATACTTTTTCGCGGCTCTTGTATCCGAGTTTTCTTTCTGCATCTGGATATGAGCCATATTATAATGTGCTTCGGCTAGAGACGGGTCTTTTTTGATTGCGGTGGCAAGAGCATCTTCTGCTTCAGCCATTCTGTGCTGCCCTGCGTATGCCGTGGCCAGTGCGACGTGAACCTGGGCCATCTCCGGAGCCTCTTCTGTCAGAGGTTCAAGCAGATGGACTGCGTTCTCGTATTTTTTCATACGACAGTGGATCACTCCCAGCAGGAACCTCGTTTGTATATTGTCGGGATTAGCTCGCATGTTTTCAAAAAGAAGCTCGTAAGCTTCCTTGAATTGTCCGCTGTTCAGCAGGTTGTATATTCTGGCATCAGGCGATTGTCCCTCGCGTTTGGGCTGAGTCATTTTATCAGTCGGCCTGGGTAAAGCCTTGCCGGAGTCGATTTCCTTCCTTAAAAAGTCAATCTGATCACTGCAATATCTGCGGCGGAACTCCGTGAGCGCCGGTTTCCAGCCCGGATACTTATCGCTGAATTCAGAGTAAGCCTTAAGAGCCTTGCTATAAACCTCTACGGCATTGATGTATGCCCCGTTGTCCCTTGCTTTGTCGGCCTCGATGAGAAGGTTGAATGCATCCTGAAATTGCGACGCCGCGGAATCATTATGCGGTTCCGGCGTGGTTTGTGTATACCCATTAAGCGTGAGCACAACAAGCAACTGTATTACTATTGTGAAAGTCTTCATAAAATTCTGATAACCAATTTATTGATTTAACTGGATTCTTGGCCAACATCACATTAATATCACATTAACTTGATTGTTTATGCATTGCACGAAAAATCC
>CAYSRM010000050.1:0-12181 GCA_964433435.1 uncultured Victivallales bacterium | reverse complement strand
CATTGCATACATGTTTGGCACAATGATAGAAATTCCGAGGGCTTGCCTGCTTGCCAACGAAATGGCAGAGGTAGCGGAATTTTTCTCGTTTGGTACCAACGATCTCACGCAGATGGGCTTTGGCTTCAGCCGCGATGACGCGGGCGGTTTTCTTGGCGATTACCTCGAGAAGAAAATGATAAAAGCCGATCCTTTCCAGACCATAGACCAGGAGGGGATAGGGCAACTTATACAGATGGCCGCGGAAAAGGGACGTTCGACCCGGAAGAAACTCAAGGTCGGCATCTGCGGAGAACAGGGTGGCGATGCGGATTCCGTCAAATTCTGCTACGAAACGGGGCTCGACTACGTAAGCTGCAGCCCTTACAGGGTTCCGATAGCAAGGCTTGCTGCGGCGCAGGCCGCCCTGTCCAGGTAACAGAATGCGAATTGGTGAGCGCGTGTAAGTCCGTTGGGGATGGATGGGGTTTTGAACCTTAACCAGTGAGGAAGAAATGAACGCTGAAAAAGTAAAGGCTGCTATTCGTGATATTCCCGATTTTCCGGTCGAAGGTGTCGTTTTCAAGGACATCACGCCGGTGCTTTCCGACCCTGATCTGTTTCAGGCGTCGATAAAGCTGCTTGCCGACAGGCATAGGGACAGCGGAATAACCAAAGTTGTTGCGATTGATGCACGGGGATTTATTTTTGCAGGCGCAATAGCTGATCGTCTTGGGATGGGTGTTATTCCCGTCCGGAAGAAAGGCAAGCTGCCCCATAAGATATACGAGAAAGAATACGATCTTGAATACGGAACCGCGGTGCTTGCCGTTCACCAGGATGCTTTCGAGCAGGGTGAGAAGGTTGCTATTGTGGATGACCTTCTTGCTACCGGCGGGACGGCCGCCGCCACTGCGGAACTTGTGGAAAGAGCCGGCGGGGAGGTTGTGGAAATAGACTTTCTTGTGGAACTCAAATTCCTTAAAGGGCGCGAGAAACTCACGGGCTACAACGTTTTCGCGCCAATACAGTTCTGAATAACAAAACTTCCTTATTCTATCTTCTTGCCGCAGGTACGGTTATTCGGTATCATAATGGCCTGTTGACATAAGGAGGCTTTTTATGAGTCGCGTTTGTATCGGTATCTGCATAATTCTTTCCCTATGCATTGCGCATTCTTCAATGGGAAAGACCCCTAGAGTGGCGGTGCTTGATTTTGACACCGAAACCGGCAGGGAATCCGGCGGACATTCCGGGCTTGTTTCTGCAAAAGCGGTGTCGGCTAAAGGCGCTTATATATTGTCGCGTATTCTTGTGGATGAGGGTGACTTTACGCTTGTGGATCGGCGTGATTTTACAACGCAGATGGAGAAAGCACACCCGCGTGACCTCATAAAGACCGATCCACACCCTACTTTTATTCATGCGGCCCAGATGCTCAATGTGGATGCAGTTCTGCGCGGGACGCTCCTTGTCTATTCGACCGGGTCAAAGAAAGTCAGGCAGGGGGGACATGCGGCAGACCTGTCGACATTGAGTCTGCGGGTATCCATCAGGGCGCTTGATGCAGTTGACGGGTCGGTCCTGGCAATGGGTAGCGGCGTATCGCAGAAAGATTTCCGGCAGACAAAGAATGTGGAGATCTCGATTGGAGAGGAAGAAGTCTTTCTCATGCTTGAAGATGCTATAAAAGGGGCCGTGCCAGAACTGAAGAAGGGACTTGGCAAACGGCTGGAAAGCAGAGAAAAACGGGACACGATTATGCTCACAGTTGAATCTACGGAAGACCCGGCGCTCGTGGAAATTGACGGGGTACTTGTGGGGTCAACGCCTCTTCAGGCCCTGGAGGTTTACGCCGGGGATCATGTCCTCTCGGTCAGCCGGCCTGGATACGAGACCATAACCAGGCGCATACTCATTGAAAAAAATTCAATCATAAGGGCGCCTCTGTTGAAGACGGATCTTACAGTCGAGGACAAGAAGGAAATACTTAAGAAGGCTGACATGCGGATGTATCTGACATCCGGGCGTCCGGATATATTGATTCAGACCATCGAATAGAAAGGGTTTAAATATGACAAAGAAAATATTGAAGATAGTCGGAGTTCTGGTTGCGCTCTTAGTTATAGCTCTGGTGATAATTTCCTTTACGCTGGGCAGCATTGTGGAAAAGGCTGTCAATGTCGCAGGACCGAAAGCGCTCGGAGTCCCTGTTTCTGTGGAGAATATCAAGCTTAACCCTTTCTTGGGCGATGCGGCCGTTGAGAATATGATTATAGGTAATCCGGAGGAATTCAAGAGCGACTCGCTGTTAGAACTGGGCAACTTTGTAGCGGGGGTAAACGTTGCCTCGTTCTTTTCAGATACAGTGCGGGTCAGGAATATAGAAATAAGGCAGCCGGTTATAACTTACGAGATGACAATGAAGGGCAGCAATATCGGGGCTGTAACCCGCAAACTGAAAGACAAAGCCGCCAAAAAGGACAAGGAAGAAGAAAAGGAAGAGAAGACAGGGAAGCAACCCCCGGCTAAGAAAATTGCAATCAAGCGGCTGATTCTTAGCGATGCTCAAATAAGGCTTTTTGCCCCCGGTCTGTCTGAGCCTTTAACAGTGCCACTGTCAAAAATCGAACTTACTGATATTGGCACGAAAACGGACGGTGTACCGATGGATCAGGCATGGCTTGAAATCATGCAGGCCATAGGAGAAGCTGTTGCCAAAAGCGTTTCCGAATCCGACGAAATCTCGGACCTGGGCAAAAACATTACCAGTCAGCTCGAACAAATCGGCGGTGATTTCTCACAAGAGATCGACAAGCTGGGTACTTCCTTGACAAACGAGGCGGAAAAACTCGGGATAGACCCCGGTAAAGCCATAGATGAAGTCAATAAGCTCCTGCGATAATTGCCGGGTTGTTTTCTTCTCGCGGGCTGCGCTGACCATAAAGATTTAACCCGCATATCTCTCTGAGCTCCGGCCTGCAAGTGTGTCAAGCGACATAATGGCACACCTAACTTTCTCTTTCGGTCTATTCGGTGGGACATTTGTGTCACACATGTTATTTTGCAATATCATTTGTAAGTCCTGCAACAGCAACCATTCAGGATGATTTATGGCGGTTGGATTGTGCCTTGGCACGGTGTATGCATATAATTTGGATGGAAATGAAAGGGTTGCCTGTGGGATGAGCCTGCAGGGAGGTTTATGAAAAGGAGGTTGAAAAATGATTAGGTGGAGTCAGGTTAGTGATCCTTGGTCTTTGCTGGATGATATTGCTGGAATGCAGGAGGATTTCAACAGGTTGGTAGGGGGACGCGGCTACCGGAATCGGGCTGCGGGATATCCGCGGCTGAATGTGTGGACATCAGAAGATGAGGCAGTTGTGGAGGCTTTGCTTCCCGGAGTCGATCCTTCCAACGTTGATATCTCTGTTGAGGGGGATCTGTTGAAGCTCAGCGGGGTTGTCCGGAAGGAGCAGCCTGCAGGAGCGGAACTCAGGAAATCTGAAATCCCGGAAGGAGAATTCAGCCGAAGCCTGAGGCTGCCTTTCAGAGCGGAAACCGGTAAGGTCGAAGCGAAGTACACCAATGGTGTGCTCCGCATCAGGGTTCCAAGGGCCGAGGAAGACAAACCAAAAAAAATTGAGATAACGGCAGGTTGAGAACCATCGGAATGTGGAGGAGGTGAATAACTATGAGCGCACAAGAGCTTGAGAAGAAAGAAAATCAGGAAGTGTCAAACTCAGCGGATTACGGGTATGTATTTGTTCCTGCAGTGGATATTTATGAAACTGAAGGAGAATACATTCTGACTGCCAGTATGCCTGGTGTCGGCAAGGACGGGGCCGATGTTTCGATAGAGGATCATGTCCTTACCATTGATGGCAAGGCGGCAGAAAGCGAGCCGGAGAAATGCCGGAGCATAGCCCGTGAATTCGAAGTGGGTCATTACCGGCGTAACTTCGAACTGTCCAATGATGTTGACTCGGAGAAGATTAAGGCAAACGTAAAGAACGGTTTGCTGACGGTGACTCTTCCCAAGCGGGAGGAAAGCAAGCCAAAGAAAATCCAAGTCAATGTTGGTTAAGGCAGAGATATTGAAGAAAGGAGGTGTGCTGTTATGGCCATAAAAGACATAGTTCCCAGGTTTGGAGGGCGGAACAGGATGATGCCCCACAAGAGGCGCGAGGCTTATGGGCTGTCTTCTTTTCAACGGGAGATGAACAGGTTGTTCGATGAGTTCTTCAGCGATTTCGGACTTGTTCCTTCGTTGGGAGAAGCTGGTAAGCCGGCCTCGTTTGCCCCGAGGGTCAACGTCTCCGAAACGGACAAGGAAGTGAAAGTATCGGCTGAACTTCCCGGAATTGACGAAAAGGATGTTAGCGTTGAACTCGAAGGAAACTCGCTGGCGATTCGAGGTGAAAGAAAGGAAGAAAACGAAGACAAGGGCAGGAACTGGCACAGGCGCGAGTATTCCTACGGCAGTTTCTACAGGGTTGTAGATATGCCGGCGATGGTTGATGCAGATAAGGCCAAAGCAAAGTTCAGGAAAGGAATGCTTACTGTAACTATTCCAAAGCTTGAAGAAGATGGTGAACGAAGGAAAAGCATTAACATATCCAGTGAGTAGAAGGCATGGTTTCTGAAGCCGAAAAACCCCGCGGGTTCCATCCTGCGGGGTTTTATGTTTTATAACCCGCATATCTCACAGAATTCCTGCTGCGAGCGCGGATAGCGCCACTGTGAGGGCACGAATTGACAAAACGCCCGATTGCAGTATGTATATACGGCTGCTCCGGCGTTTTACCAGTTTGCGCCCCCGCAGTAGCACTCTCGACGCTCTTCCGCCGGATGGCGGACAGGCAGCTACGAAATTCCGTGAGATATGCGGGTTAATCGGGAAATTATTCGCTGGGGTGAATAATTCAGGCAAGTAATACATGAATTGAACAGGGAAGAAGATGTTTCCTATAAGGGACAATATACCGGCGCGCAGGCAGCCTCTTGTGACATACGCATTGATCCTGATGAATGTGGCTGTGTTCATATATGAACTTATGCTTTCGCCAGAAGGTTTGGCGGAGATGCTGCACACCTATGGAGTAGTGCCGTCCAGGTTCTCCGGACCGGAACAGGCCGGCATTGCGGCACCTATGACCACTTTATTCAGCTCGATGTTTCTGCACGGCGGCCTTCTCCACCTGGTAGCCAACATGTGGGCCTTATGGTTGTTCGGTGATAACGTGGAAGACCGTTTGGGGCACTGGCGCTTTTTTGTTTTCTACCTGGTATGTGGATTTGGCGCAATGGCATTTCATATTGCGCTAAACATCGACAGTACGACGCCTGTGATCGGTGCGAGCGGATCGGTATCTGCCGTGATGGGCGCTTACGTGTTGTTTTATCCGATGGCAAGAATGATTGTTATGGTGCCGATTTTGTTTTATCCTTTATTTTTTGAGTTGCCCGCGGTTGTATTTCTGCTTGTGTGGTTGTTTGCCCAGATTTCGGGAGTGACATCCGCCGCTGGGGAACGTGTTAGCAATGTTGCATTCTGGGCTCACATAGGCGGGCTTGTCTGCGGAATAGCTCTTGGGCAATTATTTGCAAAACACAGCAGGAGTATCCCGAGAAAGTATAGACGGGGTTTTTATAGAAGGTGATTAGACATGGGTGTTGAGTATAAAGACTATTACAAAATTCTGGGCGTTGACCGCAACGCGGATGCTTCAGAAATTAAGAAAGCATACCGGAAACTTGCGCACAAATATCATCCGGACGTAAATAAAGATCCGGAAGCTGAGAATAAATTTAAAGAGGTTTCCGAAGCATATGAAGTGCTGAAGGATCCTGAAAAACGGAAGAAATATGACTCCCTTGGAGCTGATTGGAAGAGCGGGCAGGAGTTTCATCCGCCGCCCGGATGGGAGAATATGGGTTTTGGTTTTGGCGGCAAGACGAGAACCGGAACGGGGGGTTTCGGCGGAATGGGCGGGTTCAGTGATTTCTTCGAATCCATTTTCGGAGATCTTGGAGGCGCTCGCGGCAGAACCAGCCGCGGTGGCGGGTTCCAGTGGTCCGCTCCCATGAAGGGACAGGACCAGGAGGCCACAGTGACCATTTCCTTGGAAGAAGCGTATTTTGGCACGAAGAAGGATATTGCCTTGCAGGCAAGAGAAATGGACCAGTCGAGGAGGCCCAGGACAACAACCAGGCGTTATGATGTCAAGATACCGCCGGGCACTACACAGGGCACACGGATACGGCTCGGTGGCCAGGGCAGTGCGGGAGCCCAGGGCGGAACGGCCGGCGACCTGTACCTGAATGTAAGAATTGCGCCGCACCCGCATTTCCGGCTGAAAGACCACAACATTGAAACAGACTTGAAGATTGCGCCATGGACAGCGGCTTTGGGCGGCTCGGTCCGGGTTCGTACACTTGAAGGCAAGGCAACGGTAAAAATTCCTCCCGGCACACAGAGCGGGCAGCGCATCCGCCTAAAAGGAAAAGGCCTGCCGCAAGGAAAGAAGGGCGCCAGGGGCGACCTGTTTGCCGTTGTCAGGATAGCGGTCCCCACGCAACTGACAGTCAAAGAAAAGCAGTTGTTTGAGCAGCTTGCAAAAGAATCGCAGTTTGAGCCTTGACCTGCTTTAGAAAACGCCCCGTTGATTGTGTTTGAATAGACGTTTAACCCGCATATCTCACAAAATTCCTGCTGCGAGTGCGGATAGCGCCACTGCGAGGGCACGAATTGACAAACCGCCAGATTGCAGTATGTCTATACGGCTGCTCCGGCGTTTCACCAATTTGCGCCACCGCAGCAGCACTTTCCGCGCTCTTCCGCCGGATGGCGGACAGGCTACTACGAAATTCTGTGAGATATGCGGGTTAATAATTTACGTTATTTTCATTGATTGGCGCATTGCCGCTGGCGCGAGCGTCGAGCAACCACAATCCGTCACCGGCATTTTTGACGGCATTTCGGATTCCCATGAGGTTGTCTTATTGGCATGATTCCGGTTCAGTACCGACCCAGTTCTTTGGCCAGGGCAACGATCTCTTTGAAATCGTTGAGGCTGACGCTCGAGGGCACGGAATGGTCTGAAGAGAAGATATAGCCACCGTCCTGTTTGAGTTTCGGGATCACCTTTTTCATCTCCGCTTTGATCTCGTCTGGTTTGTCCCAGAGCACCGCGTTGATGCCGCCGTGCAGCAGAATGTCTTTTCCGTATTTCTTTTTCAGCGCGACCGGGTCCATGCCGGCCTTGACTTCAAGGGGGTTGATGGCGTCAAGGCCGATTTCGATCAGTTCCGGAATAAAGGGGTTGATGTCTCCGCAGGAATGGAGATGGGCGTAGATTCCTTTTGCATGGGCCCAGTCAATGGCCCGCTTGTGGTAAGGTTTGAGCAGTTGCCGGTACATGTCAACCGAGAAGAACTGGCTGTGTTTGTATCCCATATCGTCCGGCCATTTGATACTGTCAAACTCATACCCCGCGTCCCAGACCATGTCGAGCAGGGCCAGATTGACTTCCAGGATGTGCGAAAACATGTCCGTAATCCATTCGGGCTTTTCAACCAGGGCCATGAGCACCCGCTCCGTACCCACCATCCACGAATGGGTCACATCGAAACCGAACCAGAGTTTGCCCTGGACCCAGTATCCCTTTTTCCGCCACAAAGGGTAATTTTCCTTGAGATTATCCCAGTTGATCCGTTTTTTGTCCGGGGTGATGCGTTTTTTGGCTTCCCGCCACTTGTCCGGATCCGTCATTGTGAAATCCATGAATTCCGGAGTGGAGGCAGCGTGTTTCCAGTTTTTCAGTGTGGCGCCCCACCGGGTGGTATATGTTTTATATTCGCCGGTTTCCTCAATGACTTTTACCGGATACTGCGGGGAGTTGTCCACGCTGATCGTTTGTGCGTGGTCAATGTCAAAGAAGTCCACAAAATTTGTGTCTTCAGGCATGCCTTCCTTGTGCCAGCGTTCGATAGTTGCTCCCCAGGGGCTGTCGATAATCGGAATCCGGTCCGCCTCTTTATGTTCGAACATGCGTCTGAATCGTTCCCGGGTTGTCATTGTCGGTACCATTTTTCATCTCCTAAGCGAAATGGAGGTTTAGGGTATTCTCGTATTCACTTACGTAGCAAGCTTAAATTTTGTAATCTATCCATCAACTCGCCAAGCGGATCAATAGATCCGGCTAAGGGTCCTCAGCCAAGCTGACCGAGAACAATTCTGTCCTTGTCGGCAAGGTCCGGTTTGATTTCTATATTATCGAAACCGATTTCCCGGAGCAGAGCGGTCGTTTTCGAGCCTTGATCTTCGCCGATTTCCAGAAATATCCTGCCTTTGTTTTTTAATGCAATTGACGCATCCTGGGCCACAGCGCTTATAACCGACATGCCTTCCGGGCCGCCATCAAGCGCGGAACGAGGTTCGTATTCGCGGATATGGGCGGGGAGCTTTTCGTATTGCGATGTTGCTATGTAAGGTAGATTGGCTATAACCGCATCCAAGCTCTCGGGTTCAACATTATCGCAGAGTTCCCCGCATGTGAAAATCGTATTTTTCGGGATATCAAGCCTTTGGGCATTTTCTCGGGCCAGGTCCAATGCTTCGGGGTTTATGTCGGTAGCAACAAAATATGCTTCCGGATGAGCGAGGCTCAGGGTTATTGCTATGCATCCGCATCCTGTGCCGACATCTGCAATGACGGGTTTTTTACGGTTCCACAGCTCTTCAGTTTTAAGCGTTACGTCGACCAGTGTTTCCGTTTCCGGGCGCGGGATCAGTGCGCGCCTGTCGACTTTGAAAATGTTTTGGTGGAACTGTGCCTCGCTGGTAACATATTGAACTGGTTCCTGCTCCGCCACGCGTTTTATCCCCCGGCGCATTGCCTCGAGCTGAGATTCGGACAACATTGCTTCAGGATTCATGTATAGTTCCAGCCTTTTGCAGCCGAGAAGCCGGGTTGCCAGAAGCTCGCAGGCAAGACGCGGGTTCTCTACGCCATGGGAGGCCAGGTATTCACTTCCTGATTCAAGCACTTTTAGAAGATATTTAACGGGCTGGTTCATTGTTTTCTTTAAATGTTCCGGTTACCGCTTTGCCAAGTTCATGCCCGACACGTTCCTGAAGATCATGTTCCTGCAGGCTTGTAATCAATTCAGTAAGGTCTCCGTCAATAATCCGGTCCAGGCTGTGCATGGTCAGGTTTATCCTGTGGTCGGTCAGGCGGTTCTGAGGGAAATTATAGGTTCGCACCCTTTGACTTCTGTCGCCAGACCCGATGAGCGAACGTCTGGTGTTGCCCATTTGTTCGATTTCTTCCTGTTTTCGGAGGTCAAGCAGCCGCGCTTTCAGCACGGACATTGCTTTATCCTTGTTCCTGTGCTGTGAACGCTCATCCTGGCTTTGCGCGACCAGTCCGGTAGGCAGGTGGGTGATTCTGACTGCCGAATATGTTGTGTTAACGCTTTGGCCGCCGGGTCCGGAAGAACAGAAAATATCAACTCTGAGTTCATTGGGATCAAGCTCAATATTATCTTCCGCTTCAGCCTCGGGGAACACGGCAACCGTAGCAGCGGAAGTATGTATTCTTCCCGACGATTCTGTTACGGGAACGCGCTGAACCCGGTGTCCTCCGCTTTCAAACTTCAGTGTTCCGTATGCGTTTTCACCTTCTACGGAGAATACAACTTCCTTGAATCCACCGACTTCGCTGGGGCTGGCGTCTATGAGGTTTATTTTCCATCCAGTTGTTTCGGCATAACGCGTGTACATCCTGTACAGGTCGCCGGCAAAAAGCGCCGCCTCATCGCCGCCTGTTCCAGCGCGTATTTCCATGATGGCATTTCTCGCGTCGCTTTCATCGGGCGGCACCAGCGAATGGAGAAGCTGTTTCTCGGCTTTTGCGAGTTTTTTTGCCAGCGACTCTATTTCGGACTGTGCAAGAGCTGCAAGGTCGGGATCGGCTTCGGACGCAGCAAGTTCACGGTTCTGCTTAACTTCTTCCTGAATTGAAAAGAAACGCTCCGCCTTTTCTTCCAGTTTTTTAAGGGAAGAATGTCTGCGAAGGAGTCTGCGATATTTCTTTTGATCCGATGCGCCTGCAGCGGCAGACAGTTCGGCCTCGATTCTTGGCAATTCGGCCAGGGCCTGCTCTATATGGTCGGTATCAATCATAGACTGGATACAAAAAGGACCAGGATGGAATTCTGCCGATACCTGGTCCTTGCAAACCGTGTTCTGCTATTTTTTGCCGTACCTGCGGCGGAACTGTTCAACACGTCCTTCGGAGTCGATCAGCGAGGATTGACCTGTGTAAAACGGGTGACATGCTGAGCAAGTGCTGATTTGCATGTCCTTGGATGTAGATCGAGTCTCGATCACATTGCCGCAAGCACACTTAATAGTAGTTTTGTCATATTTTGGATGTACGTTTTTCTTCATTGCCTGTTTTCCTGTTTATACAGTCATGGAAGCTAAGAAAAAGCAGCCTCCAGTTCAAGGATAAAATGGTATTACCATCTGCTTGTTCTGTCAACCCCGGCGGTTCGGCAGAATAATCGGCGGTCTTCCCGCTTGTCTTCGCAGCCAGTTAACGCTTTGATGAATATGCCTGCGGCGGATCAGCCAGCGCTCGCAGCGATATTTGCCGGGAAAATCCATAACAAGTAGCCCGACAAAGATAGTGATAAGCCCCTGTCCAGGGGTAACAAGCATGATCAGTCCGACGATAATAAGTAAAATGCCAGAAACACCCCTTGCAAACATCACAAGCGGAAGCAAGAAGGGCATCTTTGTAATTAGAACCGAACGTTCGCGGTGATTGCGAACAAAGTAATCAGGACGCATGCGAATGAGCATGGTCGGAATAACCACCATGGACGCAAGCAAAACAACAAGCGAAATCCCCGCTGCCAGGCTGATCAAGAGAGTGTGTTCCTGCATAATGTTTTGAAGTCTGGTGTTCATGACGGAATTAACCCGCATATCTCACAGAATTCCTGTTGCGAGCGCGGATAGCGCCACTGCGACGGCACGAATTGACAAAACGCCAGATTGCAGTATGTCTATACGGCTGCTCCGGCGTTTCACCAATTTGCGCCCCCGCAGCAGCGCTTTTCTCGCTCTCACTACGAAATCCTGTGAGATATATGCGGGTTAAGGCAGAACAGGCGCCTGTGAAATAAATAAGCGAAGATCCTGCTTGGTCCTTGAATACGTCCGGATTCACCGGATTCCCCTGGTCCCGGCTGCTCGGCATTTTAATACGGGCAACCTGTCTCATTTGAGGGAAACCTGATATCGCAGGCTGTTTTTGCAGTCTCACGATGAACTTTGCTTATTTTGGGACCGCCCCCCTGCCGGAATTTTCATTAGCTCCTTTGCGATATTTCAAGTGTACAAATCCAAGCAGGATGCTCATTGCCACCATTTGCCCGGGTTGTTCAAATGTGTGGAAAGGAAGAATGTCCAATACGAGGCCAAAGAATACTAGCGCTACCATAGCGAGGCCTAATCCTCGTGAATAGGCCCGCAGATCTCGTGGTGCCTGAAAGTACCTGAATATAAGATATATGCAGGCGCTGCCTTCCAGCATGGCGAAGACAATGGCCTCGGCGATATCTTTCGTGCGGACAACTTCCAGGGATGGGAAATCGATCATCCACATCAGCCAGCCGCCGATCTCTTCATGCAGTCCAATTGCGTCGTCTGCAAGTATGATGGCAAACAAAATCACCCATGCAGTTAGAAGTTTGGCGCCCCTGACCCGATTCCATCGGGTCAGCATCAGGATGATCAGCCCTAACTTTCCGTACTGAACCAGCTCTCCAAAGCCTCGGTCACGGCTGAGTCTAAAAAAACGGCTGTCCAGAACTCCCTTCCTGTAAAACCAATAGAGTAGCACTGCGACAAGATCTGCAAGGCTGAATACGATCAACAGCGCCGTGGTGCGCAGCCGGAGCAGTTTGTTCAAGCCCCTCATGCCGACATGTCCAATTGGATTGATCATTCTTTTAATCATATGTTTCGGACCTATGGATCATGTATTCTTCATATTGCGCTTTTGAAGAATCGCATGTAGCCTGACCTACTCAAACGTCTTTGAAGTAATTCCAATGCATACACGCACAATCAATGGGTGCAGGACAGGAAAGTTACTAATTCACGAGATAAAGGTTGCCAAGTGTT
>CAYSRM010000049.1:5163-12388 GCA_964433435.1 uncultured Victivallales bacterium | reverse complement strand
AAAAAACTCAGGCTACAACAGTCGGCGCGGAAAGAGACGCTCTTACAGACGCTAAACAGTGTACCTTACACTCTTCCGGCGATACGGTTTCGCTTGCTCAGCAAAACAATATCTTTCAATGCCTGAGCATTTTTGGCCTGTTCCCATTGACGGTCAAAATCATGCGCCTGAACAATATGCGCAATAGCCGAAAGGACTTGCAGATGCAGATTCCTGAGGTCTTTTGTGCCGGCCAGCACAAATACAGTGGTGATGTGGGGCGCATTATCCGAAAAATAAATGCCCTTGCGGCACCTGACCAAAACCATCTCGAACTTGTTTTGCCCTTCAATCACGATATGTGGTATAGCAACTTTATCGCTTAAAACAGTGCTGCTTTCCATTTCCCGTTCCTTTAGCGATTGCTTGAGCTTTTCCGGGTCCATGTTTAGTTTTTGTGAGAGGTTCTCAGCGACAATCTGGAAAAATCTTTCGTGATCAACCGATTCTTCAATGTCGATTACAATGGCGTCTTCTGCAACATGGTCAATTTTATCGCGAATTATTTCGTCGCGTTCCCGGATAATTTCTTTTAATTCGTTCTCAAGTGTGCCGGTGACCAGCTCTCTAGCTGTTATCCTACTGAGGAGGTGCAGCAGGGCGGAATCCTTTGCCGTTTTTTTCCTGCCGTAAAACCAGTAAACAGAGAATCCCAGCAGAACGATAGATGCAGTAACAAAAAATGCGTCTTCGCCCATTTCTAAGAGGACGAATGCGAAACCGATAATAGAGACTAACTGCAGCCAAGGATAAAAGGGCGCATGAAACGCAGGCCGGTAATTCTGCACCCTGCTTTCTCTGAGAACGATTACAGATACATTTGCCAACACGTAACTGAGAACAAAGACGGTAGATGCAGCTTCAACCAGGGCGTTAATATTAAGGAAAACCGCTATCATTATCAGAAAAGCGGTAGCCAATATGGCGACATAAGGTGTTTGGTATTTGTTGCTGATCTTAGCAATTACGGGCGGCAGTAGTTCGTCCTTGCCCGCAGCCAGGAGGTAGCGGCTGGCAGTCATAATGCCGGCATTTGCAGTGGTTATGAATGCAAGCGCAGCGGCAATGCTGATAAAAAAGTAACCTGGCTTTCCAAGAAAATTGCCCGCAGCGTCGGAAATGGGAGTAAGTGAATTGTCAAGTTTCTCTGTTTCAAGCACACCGCTGGTAACGAATATCATAAGCGTATACAGGAGCACCATGGAAATAATAGAAACAATCATGCCTCGCGGAATAGTGCGCCCGGGGTTTTTGACTTCGCCGGCAATACTTGCAACCTGCACCAGGCCGCCGTAGGAAACAAACACAAAACCCGTTGTTGAAATAACCGATTTAATGCCGTAAGGCGCAAAAGGCTGGAAAAACTGGATGTTTATATGTGAAAAGCCTTTCAATATAAAGACCAGCATAAGACCGAGCAAAGCCAGCACCAGTATGACCTGGAGTCCCGCGGCTTCTTTTGTTCCTTTGAGGTTGATAAGCACAAAGGCCACGCAGAGCAGCGCCGCAACTGTATGCCAGCCCAGCGGGATAAAAGGAGAAATCAGCACCGCCAGACCTATGATCGCGAATGCGCTTTTTAAAGACAGACTGAACCAGCTCAATAAACCGGCTACTGTACCTACTGCCGACCCCAGGCCTCGTGAAATATAAAAATAATCACCTCCTGATTTCGGCATTGCTGTTGTAAGTTCCGCGATACTTAACAAACCGGCAACAGCAAGCAAACCGGCCAGGAAATAAGAAAATACGACCGCCGGGCCTGCTTTTGCATGAGCAAGACCCGGCAGCACAAAAAGTCCCGAACTTATCATTGCTCCGGAGGCAATACAGAAAACGTGCACAAAATTTAATTGTTTCGTAAGTTTTGGCAAAAGGCACACTCCTTACCCACAAGCCTGATTGCTGGCGGCTTACTCTACACAACTCTTTAGTTTGCTACAACCGGCCGATCATTTCCATTTAATGTTTGCTATTCAGCAGAATGTCTGGCTATATGCATATAAATAATACAGAAAGGTGGATTTATATGCCACATGAATTGAACCAGGATCCTTTTGCTGACATAGTTTCCAGGATAGATTTGAAAAAACTTAAACCCTCCATGGGCTGGGTGATAGTGGGGATTGTCGTCGTCATCGGGTTGGTTTCTTCAGTCTATACCGTTCAGCCGGAAGGGAAGGCGGTCCTGAAACGCTTCGGGAAAGTGATCGCAATCAAGGAGCCGGGACTGCATTTCAAATTGCCGTTTGGGATCGATCATAAATACTTTGTGCCTACAGAGCGGATACTCAAAGAGGAATTCGGATTCCGTACTGTTAAGGCGGGCCGTCGGACGCAATATAATCCTAATGATGCTTACAGCGACGAATCATTGATGCTTACAGGCGACCTGAATGTCATAAATGTGGAATGGGTGGTCCAGTTCCGCATAGATGATCCCGATAAATTCATGCATAAAGTCGAAGATCAGATTTCCAGCATCCGGGATGTATCCGAAGCGGTGATGCGCCGGATTGTAGGCAACCGTTTGGGAAGCGATGTTCTTACTGTCGGGCGCGTCGAGATTGCGGAGGACTCGAAGAATGAAATTCAGCGGATCCTGAATACCTATGATATGGGTGTTCACATCACCGCCCTTCAATTGCAGGACGTGACACCTCCGGAGGCCGTTAAACCTGCGTTCAACAAGGTTAACGAATCGCGCCAGGAAAAGGAACGTTTAATCAACGATGCCGAGAAACAGCGAAACCAGAAAATTCCCCGGGCGCAAGGCGAGGCGGACCAGATTGTCTCTGAAGCCGAAGGCTATGCCGCTGAGCGCATAAATATCGCTAAAGGCGAGGCAAGCCGCTTCAAAGCCATCCAGAAAGAATACAGCCGGAATCCTGAGGTTACCCGTCAGCGCCTCTATATCGAAACTATGGATACTGTGATATCAGATGTTGAAAAACTCTATGTGATCGAAGAGGGGGGCACAATGCCCACTATCCCTCTTTTGAATCTTGAAGATGGCGGGATCGGGCCAATGCAGAAGGGGGAGAAATAATGACTGAGAATGCCAGAATATACAAGTTTGTCGCTGCCGGAGTGATTGGATTGGCGGGTTTGATCGTTGTTCTCAGCTCTGTATATACACTCGACGAAACAGAACAAGCCGTCATTGTACAGTTCGGGGCCCCTGTGGGGGACATTGTCGAAACACCCGGACTTCATATCAAGACTCCTTTTATCCAAGAGGTGCGCCGTTTCGATAAGCGCCTGCTTGTTTGGGATGGCGACCCCAACCAGATTCCGACCCTTGGACGAGAGTTTATATCGGTTGATACAACTGCGCGTTGGCGGATTGTGGATCCGCTGCTTTTTCTTAAGAGCGTCCAAAACGAAATGGGCGCCCAGTCGCGCCTTGACGACATAATCGATTCCGTTGTCCGGGATAACATTTCCGAGACTGAATTGATAGATATCGTACGATCCAAGGATTGGGATGTTAAGGAAGAGGATATGGAGCGCATGATTTTGCCGGAAGACGAGAAGACGCAGCAGGCAATCACTCAGGCCGTGAAAATTGGCAGAAAAGACCTGATAAACTCCTTTCGTGAAGAAGCCGAAGAAGAGATGCTGAGTTACGGCATTGAACTTGTGGATGTGCGCATCAAACGTCTCAACTATATACCCTCCGTCCAGCAACAGGTATTTGAGCGGATGATATCCGAACGCCAGCGGATTGCAGAGCGGTTCCGGGCTGAGGGTAGCGGGGAAAGCTCCAGGATTGTGGGAGAGACCCAGAAAGAACTGGCAGAGATAATTTCCAACGCCAAAAGACAAAAAGAGATAATCGAGGGTGATGCCGATGCCGAAGCCACGCGCATTTATAATGAATCCTACAGCTCCAACCCGGAATTCTATGCATTCTATCGTTCTCTTGAAAGTTATGCCAATTCGCTGAAATCGAAAGCCACTCTCATCCTTGGCACCGGGTCAGACTACTTCAAGTATCTCAGCGAAGCAGATACCCCCTCCGGCAGTGAGTAGTAATAGTTCCTGTTGTTTTCCGGGCTGATCTACTCGAACTGTTTCTTGAATTCGTGAAATTCTGTTCGCAATTCCTCCACTTCTTTACGCAAAGTGGACACTTGCTGTTCCAGCCCGTCCATACATGAGCGGGATTGAGTTTGAGTGGAGCCTATTGATTCTGTAGCTGAAGGTGCGCTCTCGCCACCTTCAGGCATTTCTTCCTCTCGTCCGAGAAGGTGAGCATAACGTACCTCCCGGCGATTTTGTCCCGGAGGCAGGTTTGTTACTAAAGCGGTTCCATCCCATTGCTCAAGTTCGGAAATGGTCTGTCTGACTTCTGCAAGCGAGCCAAAGCCGGCAAGCCTTGCACAATGTGTTCGCAGCTCCCCCTGGGTCTGAGGCCCCCGAAGAATCAGTTCGCAAATTATTGCGAGCTGCTGCGAGTTCAAGCTGAAAGCGCTAAGCAGGGCATGCTTGTATTTCGGAGTGCGGCTGCCTGCCTGGTCTACTTGCCAGACAAGGCTGTGCCGATAGCGCAGCCTGTCAAGCGCGTCAAGCACTTCAGCCTCGTCAAGGAACATCACGGGGTCACGGTTTGATTTCTGATTGCATGCAGCCGTCAAGGCTTTGAGAGTCAGGGGATAATACTCGGGGGTAGTGATCTCTTTTTCGATGAGGCAGGCCAACACTCGGAGTTCAGTTGAATCGAGCTCCAGGTCTTTGCCGGTTTCCTCCCGAGCTTCTTCCTTCGTTATGTTTTCGTCAGCTTCGTTCATGCTTGTCATTATTACATGTTTGTGCGTCCAGTACAATCCTTACATTCATGGTTTTGTCCGACCCGCCAGGTTGACCCGCAGCCTGATCTATTTACGAGCCTGCTGTCCTCTATAATACCATCGCTCTCCCGTAGCAACACGATGGTTTTTCTTGCCTTCTTCAATGTTGGCTCCTTCGGCGTATCCTGTTGTCAGACAAGCTCGTCGGGTTTATAAATCCAAATGCTGTCTTGGCGATGTGGCTTGGGCCGTGAAAGACTACTGCCGCGTATAAAGCAACCTGGGGCATTTTACTTGGCAATCCATTCTTTCACTTATTTTCACTACCATCCCATAAGCCCTGATACAGGGCAGGGAACAGCCGCATTTACTAACGTTTTAGGCATCTCGCGTCAAACCTGCATTCGATATTTTCCTGCTGCAGAAGAAAGTTTACCACGGAGGCACTGAGACTTGGAGAAGAGGTCCGCGCAAATGGGAGATTGGCTATCTCTGCGTTCGACTCGACACAAACAAAGTGGTGATAGCCAATATCCCATTTGTGCGGACGGTTTGTAAAAGGAGGAAGAGGAGGAGCACATCACAGAACCATCCTTTTGATTCCCTGTTTCAACACGGGAACATTGAAATTGATGAGCAAGCCAATCTTGCATCCTGTCAGTTTCATGTATGTCAGCAGCTGAGCTTCATGGAGAGCCTCCAGCGCTTTGACAGTCTTCAACTCTACAACCACTTTGCCCTCAGCAATCAAATCCAAACGCAAATCATCACCAACTTGCTCTCCTTTGTAGATCAGAGGAAGGCTCACTTGTGATTTAAACGCCACTTTGCGAAGCCGCAGCTCATGGTAGAGGCTTCTTTCGTAAATCTCCTCATAAAGGCCTGGGCCCCAATGCCTATGCACCTCAATTGCGCCCCCGATGATCTGCTCTGTCAAATCGCTTTCTCTCATGCTCTCATCTTTCTCCCACCACCACTGTCGTGTGAATTCGGGTCCTCACGAATTTACGCGACCTCTTCTCCGTGGCTCAGTGTCTCCGTGGTACGTCCCCCCTTTGCAATATGGGACGCTAGTGACTTATTTTTTAAAAATATTCTTGCTTTTTTTTTGAGGTCGTTATATAGGCATCATACATGGAGCATATCGCAAAAGCGTGAGAGCTGTAAGAAATCCATACGCTTTCAACAGTGAAGACGATATATTATTCAAGTAGTCACAAGGTGATTTAAGGCGGGAAAGCTTATAAGCTTTCTTCCTGACGAAGGTTTAATAGCTATAATAAGGAAAGTTGTGATGAACGAGTATTCTTTACCTCGTTGCCGCAATCTGCATATATTCCACCTAACCCGCAGATCTCACAGAATTCCTGCTGCCAGCGAGGATAGAACCACTGTGAGAGCACGAATTGGCAAAATGCCAGATTGCAGGTCTATCCGGCTGCTCCGGCGTTTCACCAATTCGCACCCCCGTAGCAGCACTTTACACGCGCTTCCGCCGGATGGCGGACGGGCAGCTACGAAATCCTGTGCGATATGCGGGTTAAGAGTGCTGTCTCTAATTATATTCCCGTTCCTGTTCCTCATAATATCCGGAGCGCATGCACGCACTGGAGATCAGTTTTGAACATGCCTGGTGATAATGCTTGATTTCGAAGAGGGCGAAGGCGGTAGCATATACGATGCTGGTGGTCAGGGAAGACATAGTGGACTGGTGGTGTAAAAGAAGTAAAAGCAACAAGAGTATAGGAGGGAGAAGATGAAAACAATAATAGTGACATCCATATTGGTGATGACGACCTGGGTATTTGTTGCACTGGGCGGTGGTCTCAACCCCACCAATGCTCCTGGGCCGAGTATGCATACGCTAGAGGAAATCTATCAGAAACAGGTCAAGACTTATGACCAGCTTATACTGTTGACTGAACCGCAGTCGCTTTCTCCCACAACCGATGTTGTCCGGGCGGGCTGTTATGAAGAGACCACGCTTTCAACCGTTGATGCTGATCTTGCCACGACAAACATCAAGGCCGGTGTCACGATTTTCGGCATACCGGGCAAGACTGAAGTGGTTGACACTACCAGCGGTGATGCTGCGGCGAGCGATTTACTGCAGGGAAAACGCGCGTGGGTTGACGGGACTGAGGTTACCGGGACGATCCCGACCAGGACGCTATCGTCTGAAAGCACAACAGTTTCTGAAGGCTATTATGACGAGACTACCCTGACGACGGTGGATAGTGATCTGACGAGCGGCAATATACGTTCCGGCACTGCCATCTTCGGAGTATCCGGCAAGACCGAAGTGGTTGACACTACCAGCGGTGATGCTGTGGCCGATGAGATTCTTGCCGGGCGCAAGGCGTGGGTTGACGGGGCCGAGGTTACCGGGACGA
>CAYSRM010000049.1:0-5063 GCA_964433435.1 uncultured Victivallales bacterium | reverse complement strand
GAAGTGGTTGACACTACCAGCGGTGATGCTGTGGCCGACGAGATTCTTGCCGGGCACAAGGCGTGGGTCGATGGACTGGAAGTCACAGGAACTCGGCCTCCGGCTATCCTTCGCAAAACCGGACAAACAACCTCATACGAATCCGGCGATGATGGCGATTATGAGTCCGGTGTAGATTGGCCGGTCCCACGTTTCACCGAAGGCACAGGCAGCGCTTCAAATTGTGTCACCGATCATTTAACCGGTTTAATGTGGCTTAAAAACCCGGACAGCACAGTACGCGACTGGACCACTGCGATTGCTTACTGCGAAGCTCTCGACGGAAACGATGGCCGCGGTGGTTATACAGACTGGCGGCTTCCAAATGTCAATGAGCTTTTAAGTCTGGTTGACTATGGACAGTCGAGCAACCCGGTGATTCCCTCCGGATCACCCTTCATAAACGTGAAGTCTTACTATTACTGGACCAGCACTGTCCGGGCTGCCAGCACAGATGCCGCATGGAACGTTCACTTCATGGATGGTTCCATGCGACCTTTCGGATCCCAAACACAGGAATACAATGTATGGCCGGTACGGGATGTCCAATGAACTTAGTAAAGGTGTCTAGATAAATTGATCACATGAGTCATGCTGCAACATGCTGCTTCTGGAAACGGCACGTACCTGGAATTTACAGCGTTTGGCAGCGAAGCCGCCGTGAATTACAATAGTTCCTTTCCGTGTGTGTGCCGTTGCAGTGGTGCTATCCGCGCTCGCAGCAGGAATTCTGTGAGATATGCGGGTTAGCTATGAAATTCTGTGCGATATGCAGGCTAATCCTTGACCTTTTCTCATGGCTTCACCTTCACTTTCACGCTGTAGAACGCTTGAACCGCCTTGTTGGTATCCTGCATTGTCTTCTGGCCCGCGGTCCCGTACGACACTGCGACCTTGCCTACGACGTTGCTCCAACTGCCCGATGTAAGGTTATCCCTCCGGGTTAAAGTGTAGTAGCGCCGTGTCGAGGCGGGTGTAAAGGATACGGCCGTACTTGTCGGTGCGTTGGATACTGCGGTAATGCGCAGGTAATTGTCCGGTACGGTTGGGTCGGTATCCATCACGTATTTCCGCCATGCCGCCACGCCGTCTCCAGCGTCGTGACCCTCGGTCACACCGTAATAGTTTAGCCACCAGTTCGGCGTGCCCTGCGGCTGGGCGTAGAACGCCATCGACCGCACACCGTAGTCCGGTGAGGTGCCGTTAAATTTTAGCCAGCCAATGTTCTCTCCCCATGCATGACCGGAAAACTCGCCACTGGCCGGGTCGATTGCCGGTTGGCCGTGCGTTTGCTCGAAGTTGATCCACCCGACATTCTCGCCCCAGGCGTACCCGGAGAGATCGCCATTTGCCGCCAGGTTCACACCCCAGTTGTTGCTGGTCGTGTTGGCGTACGGTCCGCCGCAAGAGCTGCCCATGACAAACCATCCAATGTTCTCGCCCCAGGCATAACCGGAAAGCCAGCCACCGTCGCGCTCGTTGTAATGGACCGTCACCTGGTGGTTTGTAGGCGCGGCATTCGCCCACCCGACATTCTCGCCCCAGGCGTACTTGTGCGCCGGGTCGATCCCCGTATTGTCCGCCATCGCTGCCATTGTCCCCGCCAGCAGAACGACGACTATCCATCTCATCATGCGCATAGCCTTCCTCCTTTCGGGTTTATCTTTCGTATCCTCACCATTGTCCCGAGTTTACCAGGAGTTGTGATTTCATTCGTTCAACCGAACTCTGCCTCAAAGGAATGACGTGTCCTGCAGCCTGCGAGTGGTCCGACCATGGCTATGACAGAGGTTTTCTTCATCATCGATTTAAACGCTGCGATTGACGCGCCTTGGGAACCTCGCCGTCTCAGGCGCGGTTTTCAAGGTCGCTGTCTAATCGGCTTGTTGGCGATCCCTGTTCCCGACCCCAACGGGGTCGCATTCATCAGCCAGGGGCAACGCCCCTGGGAACCTTTTTTGACGCCTACATCCGCTTGGTACCCTTGCTTTTGCTGCACAGCGTAAGATATGATTGCGGGAAAAAAAAGTAAAGCGTTTTTTGTATAGCAATTTTCATTATGGAGTTGGTCCCCTGCCGCCTTGTGTCCGGTAGCACCCACTCAATTCGCCAATCGCATTTTTTGCTCAGGGGCCTGAGTCTGCAGATTATTCTCAATCGCCGTGATGATTTCCCGGCGCAAAACAGGCCAGCTCGGCTATTTCGTCCGGAAAAGCTCGAAAATCGGTATCCTGAGCCGCTAAACAGGTTGCTCCCCGAGGGTGGCTCTGGTATTCTTTTTCGTGTTGCACATGCTATCACGCTCAACACCTTTTGTTGTTGGAAGTTCATGTTGCGATACGTTGTGTCAAACTGAAAAAAACGGTGTTCTAATTTTCTGCGTTTCATGTACCTTTTCAGGGCTACGTCGCGGAGCTTTCCGGATAAGGTCTAATTAATCAAAGGAAAACGCAGAAACCAAAATATGCCGTATGCAATTATGATGAGCCTGCAGCGGAAAACCTTGTATGCGCTTGTCTTTTGACAGATAAAAAGACGAAGGAGGAAAGAAACAATGCTAAAAAAGATTATTTATGGATTTATCGTAATGCTGGTAACGACAATACCATTGTTGAATTGTCCTGCTATGGAAATCAAGCTCACCGTAGATGAGCGTTTAGGCGTTGCGCGCAAAAATGAATTTGTCACTAGCGGTGTGCCTCTGCCGAGAGGCGCAGTCGCCAATACTGAAAAGTTGAGGCTGTTTGACGATGAAGGGCAGCCGGTACCTGCCCAGTTCGGAGTGGCCACACGCTGGTGGGAAGACCGCTCCATCAAATGGCTGCATGTTGATTTTCAGGCGAGCCTGTCCGCAAACGAGAAGCGCAGTTATGTTCTGAGAGATAACGCGAGCGCAGGTGTAAAATCTGCTTCTGCGCCTGCCACGTTGAGTGTCTCCAAAACTGCCAAAGGATACGAGGTGAACACGGGAGCTATCAGATTTCGCGTTAAGGGCAAGGGTTTTAACGGATTTGACGGGGTCTGGCGTGGGAAAAGTCAACTTATCGCCCCCGGGAAGGGCAATATCATCGTGGAGACACCCGAAGGTAAGTTTTCTCCGCAATCGTGTCCGGATACTGAAATCGGTATCGAAGAACAAGGCCCGATGAAAGCCGTGCTCCTGGTTAAAGGCCGCAATACTGCGGCGGATGGATCGGGCTACGCCATGGATTACAAGTGCCGTTTCTACGCTTACGCTGGAAGCCCGTTGGTGCGTGTTGTTTATACGGTGGAAAACCGGCGAGGGAAGGCGGACGACCTTATCCGCGTTTCCGATTGGCGCGTAGTTATCCCTGCTGCAGTTGGGGAAAAGTCACGCTGCCAATTCGGTCTGGACCAGACCACTCCTGAGGCGTTCTCTAAAGTCGGGCCTGGTGTCGAGGTCCTGGAAACCCATCGATACGCCTTCCACGAGATGGGCAAAGAGATTGCCGGTGATCCGCATGAGGAAGAGCCGCCCTGGCTTGGAACGATTGATGTGTCTGGTTCCACGGGGGGTGTGACGGTTGGTGTAAAAGATTTCTGGCAAATGTGGCCAAAGAACTTGACGGTTGATCCGTTCGGGAACATCACCGTAGGGTTATGGACCGACCGTGTCCGTTATAAAGGCGATACCACTTTGGTGGATAAGGATGGATGCGCCGAGATATTCGCCGGCATTGCCCGCACACATGAGTTGCTGTTTCATTTTCACGATGGAAAAGCATCGGATCCGATTAAAGCTTTGGCGTCCATACGCGAACCACTTTTTGCACGATGCGAACCCCACTGGTACTGTCAGGGGACCAAGGTGTTTGGAGATCTAAGCGAAGCCGATCCAGACGTGTACGACGCACGCTGGCGCAAGCGGGTAGAAGCTCTTAACGCTTACGCGCGTGGATCCGTTAAAAAACCTCTGGAACGATGGCGCACTACCAGTTACGACAAAGTTGACAGTTATGGCATGTTAAGCTGGGGCGATGGCGTGGAATGGATCAAGAATAAAGGGGAACGTCCGGAAGACGTACACTGGGAGGGCGGCTATTATGACTACATGCACAGCATTCTCCTTAACTTTGCCCGCACAGGAGACCTGTCCTATCTTTGGACTGCTAACCGGATGATCAGCCACAATGCAGATGTGCATCACTGTCATCATGATAAATTCCGGGGCAACAGCCGTTACTGCCCCAGCCTGGAACATATACGTGCCGACCGGTCATCAAGGCCGCCAAACGTTTCCCCCACGTTTAATCACTGGAAGAACCTGAGTGCATTTGAGCGCTGGTATCTGCTGGGCGATCACCGAGCTCTGGAGGCTGCTCTCGAGATCAGTCAGCACGCCATGAAACTGGGCAATCACGGTATCAGTTTTGGACAGCCGCGTTCGATATGTCACGGAATCCTTGGCCTGTGGGCTGTCTATGAAGCCACGGGCGAAGAGAAATATAAGGAAGCGCTGGCAGCTTTTGTTAAAGCAACGACCAAGAAGATCACAGAAGGAAAAAAGATGCGCAGCGGAGCATGGCAGAGGGGCATGGCTATCCAGGGACTTTGCGTGTATGTGGAGAGAACTGGTGACGAGAGTCCGGTTCCTGCTATCGTGAAGGCGCTGGATCGTGATAAGAACCACGGAGATCCCGAGCTGGCCTACGGACGCGTCTTTATGTGGAAGCGTACAGGCGATGAAGCTTATTTCTATAAAGCAGTTAAGAATCTGGGAGGAAAACCCAGCAAATGGATGCAGCGCTTCGGAAACCATGGCCGCAGTAAGCTTTATGTTCCAACCATTGTGCGCAAGGCCGCCCAGCGCAAACCACTTCCTCCCCGGAAATGAGTGGCAACGCACGGTTAACCGCAGTTCTCGCAGAATTCCGGCTACGTACCTGATCTATTCATCAACTCGCCGAGTTGATGAGTAGATCAGGCTAATTGCTGTCGCCTGCATCCAGCTTGGATGATGTCTGATATCCTGCGTTCGTATAACTCTTGTCGGCATTTGGCCC
>CAYSRM010000048.1:1939-12710 GCA_964433435.1 uncultured Victivallales bacterium | reverse complement strand
GCAAAAACCCTGATCGTATCCACACTCGCAAGACTCCTTGGCCTCGGCTTCAAAAGAATCCAGTTCACCCCGGATCTCATGCCGTCGGATATAACAGGAACCGACATCATGCAGGAAAATCCCGAAACAGGCCGACGCGCATTTGAATTTGCACAGGGCCCGCTGTTTTCCAACCTCATTCTGGCGGACGAAATAAACCGGACCCCGCCAAAGACCCAGGCCGCCCTGCTGGAAGCCATGCAGGAAAGACAGGTCACTGCTGGCAGAACCACATACAGCCTTAATGCCCCGTTCTTTGTTCTGGCTACACAGAACCCCATTGAACAGGAAGGCACATATCCCCTGCCCGAAGCTCAACTTGATAGATTCATGCTCAACATTCTGGTAGATTACCCGTCTCGCCAGGAAGAAACCGAAATACTGAAAACAACCACCGTAGATCAGGATGTAAATCTGAAGCCGGTGTTGCATGCCGAAGAAATCCTGGAATTGCAACACATTGTCCGACGCGTGCCGGTTGGCGACCATGTATTCAGTTATACTCTCGATCTTGTTCGAAAAACCCGCCCATCCGATGAACAGGCGCCGCAGTATGTCAAAGACTGGGTAGAGTTTGGCGCCGGGCCGAGAGCCGGACAGAACCTGATACTCGGCGCTAAGGCAAGAGCTCTCATGAACGGACGTTTCTACGCAACCTGCAATGACGTGCGTAATTTGTCGCTGCCAGTTATGCGACACCGTATAGGCACAAACTTTAACGCCGAATCAGAAGGCATAACCACTGATAACATTGTGGAGCGAATCACAAAAGAAACCCCGGAACCATCGGCCGATTGAGGCGCCATAGAGTATGCCTACTGCTTTTCTGCAACCAAAGACTTACCAGGCCTTCCGCAATATGGAGCTACTTGCCCATTCAGTTGTAGACGGCTTTATGACCGGCCTGCACAGGTCGCCGTTTAAGGGGTTCGCCCTCGAATTCGCGGAACACCGCCAGTACGTCCCCGGAGACGATACCCGCCACCTTGACTGGAAGATCCTGGGCAAACTCAATCGCTATTACATTAAACAGTACGAAGAAGATACCTCGCTGCGTGCCTATATCGTTGTCGATACTTCCGGCTCCATGGGCTACACGGAAGGCGAATTAAGCAAACTGGACTACGCACGGTATACTGCGGCTGTACTGTCTTACCTGCTGTTACAACAGAAAGACGCGGTGGGACTGGCCACATGCAACCGCGAACTGGAAACCTTTCTGCCCCCGCGCTCCACCCGGACACATTTCAGGCTCCTCATCAACACCCTGGAGCAAGCCGAACCGGGCAAGGAAACGCGGCTTGCCGAGGTGCTTCACCATCTTGCGCTCCGAATCAAAAGACGCGCGCTTATCGTCATTATATCGGACCTTTTCGACGATCCGGATGCGATATCGCTGGCCCTGAACCACTTCGCACACAAAAAACACGAAATTATCATTCTACGCACTCTTGCAAACCGTGAAAAAACCTTCACGTTCGATGCCCCGACACGATTTGAAGGCCTGGAAAATGACGATTTCAGAGAAGTCGACCCCAGACTTCTTAAGAAGGAATACCTGCGTCAGTTCGAAGAACATAGCAACAGGATCCGGGAAACCTGCTTCTCTCGAAGAATCGATTATACGGAATTTCTGACTGATCAACCATTTGAGAAAACAATAGCCCGTTACCTGGTGGAACGGATGAAACGATGACCTTTCTCACACCATGGCTGCTTTTCGGAACATTGCTGACAGGTGTGCCGCTGGCTATACACCTGTTGAATAAACCGCGCTACCGCAGGCATGACTGGGGCGCAATGATGTTCCTCAAAACTGCCATGGAAAAACGAAGCCGTAGAATAAAACTCCACCAACTGCTTCTGCTGATACTCAGAATGCTCATCCCGGTGCTGCTGGCGTGGGCGCTGGCAAGGCCGGTGATCCGTTCCACCGGTTTCCTCGGCGGCGGACATCAGCCCACTACCCACGTGCTGGCGCTGGACGGCTCGTACTCAATGCGCCAGGGCCAAAGTAAAGAAAACGCCTTTAAAAGCATGATTGAAACTGCAAAAAAAATTGTGGACTCAATGGCTGACCAGGATAATGCCATGTTTATCTGGGCCGGAAACAAACCTCGCGCGCTTACTCCAAGGCCGCTGTTCAACCGGGCAGATCTTACCCGTATACTTGACGATCTTGAACCCGGATGGGAAACAGCCGATATGCCGCGCGCGCTGGAACAGGCAATGTGGATGCTTTCCCTTTCCCGTTTGCCCAGGCACCGGATCCATGTTCTGAGCGATCTTCAACAGACCGGTTGGAGTTCGGGCGAAGACGCTGAATGGAACCGCTTCAACCAAATCCGCGAAGATAGAAAAATCTCACCGGCCATATACACTGTCGCCCGTCAATCGTCCCGCAAAATACGCAATATGGCCGTTACAGAACTCCGGACCCGGTATCCCCTGCTGGACATTCACCGCGAGGCGGTTTTCATTACAGAAATCCATAACTACTGTGACGAGGACAAACAGGCTGAAATTGTGTTTATTGTCGATGACCAGGAAATGGAACGAAAACAGACAACCCTCAAAACTGGCGTCAACACAGCACATTTCAAACATCGTTTTGAAAAACCGGGATCGCATGCTGTTGAAGTCTTTTTTCGCGAAGACGACCTTCCCGTTGACAACCGGAAGGCCCTCGCCGTCGAGGTTCTTCAAACTATCCCTGTTCTGATTATCGAAGGTGTCACGGATGATAACACCTTTGCTTCACCCGGCGCCATGCTGGGATGGGCGCTGGAAGCCGGGGGCAAAGAAGGTAAACACCTCTTTGATGTCACCACAATCAGCGAAACGGAACTGGCGTCCCTTACATATGCGGACCTGATAGGCTACAAATCAGTCTTGCTTGTAAACGTCAGGTCGCTTACCGCCGATTTCACAGGAGTACTCAAACAATATGTCCGCGAAGGAGGCGGGTTGCTGATAGGTCTCGGCAATAATTCCCCGCCAGAACAATACAATAGCCTTTACGAAGCAAACCAGGGACTGCTGCCCGCAAAAATCGGCAGCCTGCAGAAAAGCGGCGCTAAACCCTTGCGCCCGTCTTTTCCGGCAGGCCCGGCAACAGAAATACTGAAGCTTTTTGATGTTACCAGAACCAGAACCTTGAAAAACATAAACGTTCAAACATTCCGCCAACTCAAGCCCGCTCCGGAAACAACAGTCACAGGACTGCTGGAAGATGAACCGTTTTTTGCGCTTAAAAACTACGGCGAAGGTTGCGTTTCAATATGGTCAATTTCTTTCAATCTGGAATGGTCAAATATGCCAGCCGTGCCAGACTTTGTTCCCCTCATGCAAAACCTGGTTTTTCACCTGTCGAGCAGTGTGATCCCGCCCGTAAACCTCTCTCAGAACGAAACACTGGTTTATTCATATTCCAGATCACGGTCGCTTTTCGAACATTCAGGCGCCGGCTCCGTTGCGGGATCCGGTCGGCCGGCAACATGCACCGTTATCGACCCGGAAGGCAAAACAAACAACATCGAACTTATCAGTAAGATGGGCGAATCGGTGGCCTATTTCGGCGACACGGTAAAACCCGGAATCTATACTGTAAAGGCAGACGGAGCGCTGCCTAGACATTACGCGGTAAGCCTGCCGTCCGGAGAGGGCAATCTTGCTGCTCTCAATCCAAATGAAACAAAATGGTTATCCAATTCGACTGACATGAAGATGATAGATAACATTGCATCTCTGCGCCGGGCCATCAAAAAAGAAACTGGAGTTAACGACCTGTGCACTCCGCTGCTGGTAGCAACACTTCTGGCGCTGGCAGCCGAAAGCATCCTGGCCGCAAAATGCTCCGGTGAAAAACAAACAAAATTACGGAAAACACCATGAAACTGCTCTGGACCGGAACATTGCCCTGGTGGATAGCTGCTGCATCCTTCGTCGGACTGATGGCAGCAACAATCTGGTCATACAGACGCCAATCCATCAGACGACCATGGTCCATCATTCTACCCGCCCTTAGATGCGCCGCCGGCCTGTTGCTCATACTTTCGCTTATGAGACCCGTGCTGACTGAAGAATCGATTAACACCATACGCGGACGTATCCCGGTTATAATCGATAACAGTGGATCCATGTCCATCGCTGATCAGTACAAAACCAACGAGCTTGTCCGCATAGCATGGCATATGGATATGTTCCCGCAAAAAATCCGAAATGTCATCTTCAAGAATTTTGACTCCGAACTCCATCAGTTTAAACGCAATCTCAACGCAATTGAACAGGCCGCCAAATCCCTGCTGGGCGCAGGAAAGGATACCGACAGTGAAGTCATGGGAAAAAGATCCGCCCACCTCGAGGAAGAACTTCAATCCGCCCGCAAAACAATACGTAAAATCCTGGAGGACATCAGAAAATCAATCAACAACACCAGTTACTTGAAAGAAACCAAAGACAAACCTGCCGCCGAAAAAAAAGAGTTTGATTCAGCGTTCGATGCCTGGGAAAAAACGCCTTTGGAATGGAAACAGGATCTCAAAAAATGGTCCGAAACGATTGCGGACCGGATAAAAGCGGAAAAATGGTTGAACGCAACAAAAGACGCAGGAGAAATTGCCGGGAAGGTACAAGAATGGGAAAAAGAACTGCCGGACCTGATCAACAGTTTTCAAGAACTCCAGGAGCAGGCGGACGGCGCGCTTGCCGCAGCAGAGATCGAAGCAGTCGACAATGCAGTCAAGAAGCTTGAAGACGAAAAGAGATGGTCCCTCGTCCAGAAGGTCCTCAACCAACCCCCGCATAACCTGCTGGATAGACTCGAAGACAAAGGAGAAGTCCACATTTTCAGCCTGAACGAGCCGGTTGAAGCTATGCCCCGGAATGACATTACCAATATGAACCCCTCTCTTGCTTCCACACGCCTGGCTTCGACTCTGCACAAAGCCCTCCGGCATTTCGGGCAGGAACCGGTTGCAGGGATTGTTCTTATTTCCGACGGCAACAATAATGCGGGCGATACTCTCGAAAGCGTTCGCAAACTGGCCTCGGAACGACGCATCCCGATACTGGTCGCGGGAGTAGGTTCAGGCAAACCTCAGAATGATGTCGCCATCGAATCAGTTGACACGCCCAACACCTCATTCAAGGACGACAGGCTCGGAGTCAACGTCGTAATCCGGCGCCAAGGCTATCAGGACCAGCCCCTTCAGTTGAAGGTCACGCGGGCAGACAAAACTCTACGCGAACTCACTGTCCAGCCGGGAGCCGAAACTCGCCTGACGGTCGACGCGTCTTTCGTTGAGGAAGAACACGGATCACTGGCCTACCGCGTAGAAATCGAACCGCAGGAAAAAGAACTGCTTGAACGTAACAACAGCCGGGACTTCCAGGTGCATGTGCTTAAAGACCGTATCAAAACCCTCCTTCTCGATCAGTACCCACGGTGGGAATCACGATACGTGCGCATGATGCTTTCCCGTGACAAACGCGTAAAATTGAAAACTGTCTTCATTGGCTCTCAGGAGAAAGAAATGCTTCGAACAGACGACGGAATGTACCCTGCATCGCAAAAAGAACTGTTCGCGTACCAGTTGATCTTTCTCGGCGACGTCGATCCGGACAATTTCTCACTGGAGCAACTCCAGGATCTTCATGACTTCGTAGTGGAGCGAGGCGGAACCCTTATGGTTATGGCAGGATCACTCTACATGCCGGAGGCATATTTCGGAACCCCGCTGATCGAACTGTTTCCCTTCCATTCAAGGCCTTCCATAGCCGGAATCAAGAAGAAAAAGCTCGATGGCTCCAGAAATATAAAACTCAAGCCTGTCTATGAAGGAAGACATGACAATCTTCTTCAAATAGGCCGCACACCGGAACAATCAGAACAGCTCTGGGAAAATCTTCCCGGAATGAACTGGGTCAATAAAAAGGTCATTACTGCTCCCGCGGCGGATCTTCTGGTGACAACCGAAGACAACCATCCGGTTATGGTCAAAGCATACGCCGGAGCCGGAAAAGTCCTTTATATGGGCAGCGATAGCTTCTGGCGTTGGCGCGACCGCGCCAGATGGCGATACCATCACCGCTTCTGGGGTCAGATCGTATTGTGGGCTGCAACAGGACGAACAACCGGGTCCGATAAACATGTAAAACTCATGAGCAACCGTTTGCGCTACGCCCCAGGCGAAGTCGTCCGAATCAAAGCAAGACTGCTGGACGATGAGGAAGTCCCCATCGAACAGGCGCAGGCAACAATAGCAGTTCTGAACGAAAAGGATGACGTTGTTCGAAAGACCGCCCTGCTCCCGGTAAAGGAAGCTCCCGGCGAATATCGAGCAGAGCTTTACGGACTCCCGAGAGGCCACTTCCGGGTGAAACCCGAAGTTTTCGAGCTGCGCGAAAAGAAAATAAATACAGAAATTAATTTCGAAATCGGCGACCTGGCAGTTGGCGAATATGTTCACCTGTCCCTGAACAAAGACAGAATGAAAAAATGGGCCGATCATTATACGGACGTATATGAACCCGAAAGTCTTGTGCAGGCTCTGGACCCGGTTGAACTCAAGGAAAAGACAAGAACCGATTTCGAAATTTGGAATACTTTCTATCTTATGATACTTGTAATATTACTACTCGGAGCCGAATGGCAACTGAGAAAACGCATTAGGCTGGCATAACCATGCACAAAACAACCAAACACTGATCCTCAATGACAAATAACCTCATAACCAGTCTCGCAGCTTTCGAAGAACAATACCATCGCGTAAAATTCCGCGCCGGCATGGCCCCTACTATTATGGTCGCAGTAACTGTTCTTCTGGCAGGCTGCGCAATCGACTACCACCTTGCGTTGCCTTACAAAGGGCGCCTTGCGCTCTCGCTGCTGTGTTACGGGGTTACTGCTGCTTTTGCAATCTTCGGCTGGCTGCTTCCCTCTCTCATGCCCGTCAGCGCCGGCAAGCTGGCATGGATGATAGAGCGTATCCATCCGGAGTTTAACGAGAAACTGATTTCAGCGGTTGAGTTTCAGAATACCCCTGACAAGCACGTCTCAATGGATCTTCTCAAAACCGTACTCGAGGAAACGGAAATCGACCTTGAGCGCATCAAAGCCGGGCAAGCCATGCCCCTGACGTGGAAGCATTTTGCCCTTCCCGGTTTCATGCTTGTGCTGTTCATAACAACCCTGTTGCTCCCAGAGGCGCGAATGCCCACGCTCGTCAAGCGGGTCGCCCTCCCCTCTGTCAAAGACGCTTCTGCGGGAGCCTTTCGACTCAGGTTCAAAGCCCCCGTCACCGATACCTTTATTGAAGACCGGAGCGTCCGCTTTGACGTCGCCTCTACAGATCATACGGTTAATGATGTAGAGCTTGTCCTTGAAGGACCGCGCAACCGGCGCCTGCCAATGAAATGGGACAGGGAAAGAGGCGTACTGGTCGCGGAAATCGATGACCTGTACGGCAATTTTGATTACCGGGCAGTTTCAGGACAGGTGGCAACACGCCTGCATTCATTAAAAATGATCAAACTCCCGAGAGTTTACAGGTTTATAAAAACGTACAGCTTTCCAGACTACACACAACTGAAACCAGTCAGCATTACCGCCGGAAACGGCAACCTTAAGGCACTGGAAGGCGCAAGAGCAGATATGACAGTGGAAGTCACCAAGCCGCTGAGTTCGGCATGGGTCCAATACAACGAAGAAAACATCCTTGCAAGAATAGCCGAAAACGGGAAGTCCCTGACTTTTTCCCTGACGATTGCCGCCCCCAATAATTATACGCTCAACCTTATGGATAAGGGCCGCGAGGATGCTGTGACCGAACTCACCTGCAAGGTGGAAAGCATTCCGGATAAAATGCCTTCAGTTCATATTCTCCGGCCCAAAGAAAATTTACTGGTGGAACAGAACGAAAAAATACAGATCGAGTGGAAACCGGAAGACGATTACGGGGTCGTCAAGCAGACAGCGGTGGCACAACTGGACAATCAAAAACTCAAGGAAATTGCTCTGACCCCGGCTACAACTAACCTGATGCTGGACCTGAACGGGTTCGACCTTTTTCCAGGAGATGTGCTGGAACTGAAAATTGCGGCCGAGGACGCAACCGAACAGATCGGACGTTCACATCCATTGCGACTGACTCTTGTACAGGGCGTCGATCTACAGAAATCCCTGGCATACCTCAAAGCCGGACAACAGGCGGCAAAGCACATCAGATTCGGCCGGGCAGAATTTACTGAAATGATGAACCTGCGGGACGCAATCCGGGATGCGCTGGTATACAAGTCAGGACGCGCATTGGAAAACCTCGATCACAATAGAAGTATGCTGACCGCAAGACGCGAAAAATTGGCTCGTCATCTTGACCGAAGCGCATCAGCGTGCAGCAATATGGGCAGGTCCGCTTTCTTTCCCAAGGCGGACAGCTACTCATTTCTCACAGCCGATTACCTGGAGTCGGGAACACTTTACCTGATACCAGAACTCTCAGGCAGCAAGACCGATTCACCAGCATGGAACGGCGCTCAAAAGATGCTCGACCTTTCTTCGGCTATGACTACCGGCCTTGTGACAATTGCCGAAAATCAAATACCCTACCTGTCCGCAAAACTACTTAATCAGATAGCCCGCCACGCCTGTTTCCAGGATGACAACCAGTCAAGACAATGGACACGACGTCTACACAAACGAGCCCTCGAACTCGCGCAGAAACACGCGCCCAGTTTTACGAACGGGTTGAGCCGCGTCAAACTAGCCGCAAAGAAGAAACCCCTCAACCCCGGCCTGAAACCCGGACTTGAAGGGCGCATCTATCCGGACAAAACAAAATATCCGGAAGATTGGGAAAACCGCACGCCTGAAAAAGGTGTGAAACAGCGTATTGATAAATCAATGACATTTGCATCCGCAAAGGATATGAGCATGGCATCTGATACACAATTTGCGGCGCGGTGGCAGGGCTATGTACGTGTGGACGAACCCGGCGTATATGAGTTTCACCTGGAATCCGACGGACGCTCCCGTCTCTACGTGAATGGAACCCGAGCAGGGACAATAGAACTCTCTCGGGGCTACCATGACATCTCAATTGTCTACAAGAACAAAGACAATGACGCAGCCCTCTACGCTACATGGAACCGTAAGAACCAGCCGGCGCATGAACTCAATAGTGCGCATGTTTTCGCTGATCTCGGGACAGGGGAAGCACAACTTCTCTACCTTGTGCGTAACCTCACCGAACACTTAGCCGAATCCGCATGCGATTCTTCCGAACTAGATAAAATCGCCGCCCGCATGCGTGAAGCAATGCAACAAACTACAGAAAATCTGGAGAAGCTCGCCGCTCGCCTGGAAACTACCAATAAGGAAGACGACTGGCAGCAACTCAAGCGAATGGAACAAGCCCTGAAAAAAGCTTCGGAGAACGCAGAAACGCTCGACGCCCGGCACGACAAAAAAATGGCAGCCGAAACGCTGCGCGAAGCCTCGCGGGATCGGGATCCCGATAAGGTTCGCGACACTGTAGAAGCGCTCCAGGTTATCGATGAATGGCACAGAGGAGAACGTTCCTCCAAAAGTCTGCGCGACACACTGAAAGAAGCATCGCGGCAACTCCAGGAAGCTGAGACAAAACTGCGCTTCGACGAAAACACGACTGAGCGCCAGGCAGCGGCGCGCGATCTGGAAAATCTTACAGCTAAACTGGAACAGGCAAAACAGCTTGCCTTCGCCGAAAAGCAAGCACATATGCGCAAAGCTTCTGAAGACATTCTTAAACAACTTAAGGATGCTCAGAAAAAAGCAAAAAAGGCGGCTCAAGAAACTGTAAGCGGCGCCGAACCGTCCGACAGGGACATAGATGGAATCCAACGTCAACTCAAAGACGCCGAAAAACTGACCGTCCCGGACCGGGACCGGAAAGAACAGTACAGATACGCCCGGCAAAAACTCGAATCAATGGAATCTCCTCTTGACCAGAAAATTGCCCGCGCTCAGGAAGACATCAGAAACACCGCTTCAAAAATCAAGCCCGAGGCGAACTCTGCGGACGCTCTCGCAGAACTACGCCGCGGACGGGATCGCCTGACAGAAGCTTCCCGGGATCTGGACGCTGTCGCCAAAGAACTTGCAAAAAAGGCGGAGATCCGCCTGCTTGGCAATCTCGGCAAAGCTGAAGATGCCCGCGCAGCAATGGCGCTTTCCGCCGCGCTTAAAACAACGGGCCGGGATATTGAGTCCGCCCGTGACAAGATGGTCGACTCGGTTCGCCCGCCTTCCGATCCTGATCAAACTGACCGGGGCAGAGAAATGCGCAGAGAGTCTGAAGCTTCTCTCAAAAAAGCAGCCGCAGAACTAAAGGAAATCGAGAAAACATTCCGGGATTGGCAGGCTTCAGAACGGGACGAATTGTCGGCACAGGAGGAATCAGAATTGAAAAATTCCCTGGACAGGCTAAGCCGGGACAATCTGCCAGGCGAACTGCAAACACAACTCAATAAACTCGCCCTGATGGAGGAGTCATCCGATGAGCTGAAAGATCTTAGTGAAAAGACCAGGAAGCTCGGATCATCTCCGCCTGAAAACAGACGAGAAGAACTTAGAAAAGAAACGGAAAAGACAGGCAGAAAACTGACGGGCCTGCTTGCTGCGGGCGACAAAGATGAAGCTCTCGAAACCGCAAGACAACTTGTAAACCAGGCAAAAAAGGATGTAGCTGATCTC
>CAYSRM010000048.1:0-1839 GCA_964433435.1 uncultured Victivallales bacterium | reverse complement strand
GCTGATCTCCTGCCTGCGTATGATAACCTGGAAAAATTGAACAAGGCATTGAGGGAAGCTGAGTCGTTCGGAGAAAAACCCCGCAGGGCCGCGGCAGAAAACCACCTTCCGCTTAAAGCCGAGGCCATGAAGACGATCGATGATATTGCTGCCGGGGCAGACAGCGATAAGCAGGACAAAATTGACAGCATCAGGGAGACTTTCCCCGGGGCGCCCGCCAGCAAGCAACCCGAAATGCTGAGAAACATGGCAAAACACCTGTCCGACGAAAAAGACGATCAGAAAAAAAGGATCGAGAAACTCGCCAAGGAAATGGAAGACAACGCAGAGAAAACCGGATGGGAAGACAACTGGCAGAAAAGGCGCAACAAATCTCTCGATAATGCCAGGCGGGCAGCCGAACAGGTGGACAGGAAACTTGCCGAAGCCGGATTGGAAGATAATGCCAATCCCCGCAAACTTGCCCGCGCAGTCAAAAATAAAGCTGCGGCACGAGAACTCGCCAGCGCTCAGAAAAGCGCTGAAGCCTTAAACAAAAGCTTCGATCAGGCCGCCAGTAAACAACCGGGAGCCGCCGCATCCAAACAACCTACACCCGACACTCCACGCACTCCCTCGTCTTCACCTGAAACCGAGCGCCAGGCGCCGACAACCAGTCCTCTAAAGCCAACGCTCGCCAAGGCGGCCAAAGAGCTGCAAGGGGCCGCACAACACCCCGGACGCCATCAAAAACCCCTTGCCGCAGCTTTGGAGAAAACCGGAAAAAGACAACTCCCGCAAGCAGCGCGCCTTGCATCACAAACCTCTTACGCAAAAGCCGCTATGCCTGAATTAGAGAAAGGCGCCAATGCAATGGACAACGCCTGGAAAAAACTCGGCGACGCCGTAGCTCGCCCTGCAGAAAACGGCAAGCGAAACGACAAACAGTGGGAGCAGATCGCAAGCCACATGGAATCCGGCAATCTCAGCGACGCCGCAGAAGAAGCCCGCAAAACCGGAAGCAAAGGCGCTCAATTGCGAAATGCGCTTCAACAGGCCGAAAAAGCCGCACAAAGCGCAGAAGAGAAACTGAAGGAAGCTGCTGAAACCGCACAAATAAATCCACACAAAAGCCGGGCCGGAGATCTGCTGAATCAGGCAAGCGAATACCTTGCCACCGACACCGGCGAGATGCCCGAATCAGCGGGGGAAATAGGACAGAAGCTGTCACAGGCCGGGGATGCCCTCGAGAAAAATCAATTCCAGCAGGCGGCACAAGCCGTTGCATCAGCCATGCAAACAGTCCCCGGCCCCCAGCATCCAGTCCCCAGCATCCAGTCCCCAGCCCCCAGCATCCAGCAACCAGCCCCCAGCATCCAGCATCCAGAATCCAGCATCCAGCATCCAGCATCCAGCATCCAGCAACCAGCCCTCGCCTCCGCGGCGGCTCAGACACAGGAAGCTGCACGGGAACTGGGCTCGCCTTCTCCACAGACTGATCGCGCATCACAAGCCATGGACTCTGCCAGGCAGCAGTTGCAACAAGCGCAGCAGTCCACAGCCGGACAGATCGCAGCCCAGTCAGAAATGGCCGACAGCTCCCGGCAGAACAGACAAACCTCTACGGGAAGCGGCGAGGGCGGCTCCGGAGCGACTGCAAAACATCGCGGCGCAATCATTACCGAAATGATTGGCGATGGATGGGAAGGAACCGATGGAAAACTCCGCAGTCGCGACCTGACCGACCGCGCATCCGGGTATAGCCCCTACTACAGAAATGCAATGAAACAGTACATGAAACGGATAGCAAAGGAACGAGCCGCACGTAAACCAATAACGCAAAACGAAACTACAGGAGAA
>CAYSRM010000047.1:0-12913 GCA_964433435.1 uncultured Victivallales bacterium | reverse complement strand
TTCCGCCGGATGGCGGACAGGCAGCTACGAAATTCCGTGAGATATGCGGGTTAGATTTTGAATCGATAAGTTCTGTGCGTTTTGCGTAGAAGATTTGAGTATCCAGAGACCAGCATCCAGAAGCCAGCATCCAGTACCCAATGATGAAGTGAGGTTCGAGGATGGGGCTTGAAGTGTGGGGCCGGTTTCACGATACTTGTTGAATGTTATTCAAAAAAGGAAAACCGGATAAAGTTGTGGTTCTTGGCGGGCGCGGCATGCTTGGCGCAGCCATTGAGTCGGTTTTCGGATCTGCAGGCATTGACAGTGAAGGGTATGATCTGCCAGAAGTTGATATAACGCAGGCAGAGACCTTGGAGTCGCTGCCCCCGGCAGGCTGTGTGATCAACTGCGCGGCCTATACTGATGTCGACGGCGCAGAGGATGACAGCGGTAGCGCATTCAAGGTAAATGCCGAAGGGGCCGGCAATGTTGCGCGATATTGTGATAAGAATTCAGTTTTTATGGTGCACATAAGCAGTGATTATGTTTTTGACGGGGAAACAGAACGTCCCTATTATGAAAACGACCCGGTTAATCCGATAAATATTTACGGCAAAAGCAAGGCGGAAGGAGAACAAGCTGTCAGAAGGTTGTGCAGAGAAAATCTTATAGTAAGGACGCAGTCTCTGTTTGGTATGAACGGGGAAAATTTTGTATCTGCTATCGTGTCCCGGCTTGACAGGGACAACGGGGAGCTTCGGATTGTCTGTGACCAGTGGAGTTGTCCCACTAACACAAAGCATCTTGCACTGGCTGTATTGAATCTGATACGTGTTGATGCTGGCGGCACGGTGCATGCGTCGGCATCGGATAGTTGCAGCTGGTATGAATTCGGCAAGACGATTGCGGAGATGACAGGCGCCTCGAATCGGATTGTTCCGGTAGGCTCAACCGAATATCCCAGGAAGGCCAGGCGGCCGAGGAATTCGGTTCTGGACACTTCGCTGTATAAGCAACTTACTGGAGAAAGCATGCCGACGTGGCGTGAGGGACTGGTTGATTACATTAAGGAAATGCGGCAACAGTAAACGGGAGACGACTTATAATGAGGATTCTGGTAACTGGCGGCGCGGGTTTCATCGGCAGCAATTTTATTCGTTATATGCTTGAGAAGCACGCGGATGTGGAGATACGCAACCTTGATGTGCTTACCTATGCGGGAAATCTTGAGAACCTGGCGGATGTTGCCGGAAACAGACGTTATGAATTTGTGAAGGGCGACATAGCCTCGGAAGCCGATGTAATGGCTGTGATGGAGCGGCAGGTTCCGGATGTCGTAGTCAACTTTGCCGCCGAGAGCCATGTTGACAGGAGTATTCATTTTGGCGCAGGTGAATTTATAAAGACCAACATATGTGGAACGCAGAATCTGCTTGACGCTGCCCGGCAGATGGGGGTCGGACGTTTTGTTCAGATATCAACCGACGAAGTATACGGCAGCGCAGAGGAAGGGGCGGGTTTTTCCGAGGAGACGCCGCTTAGTCCAAACAACCCTTACTCTGCCACTAAGGCTTCCGCCGACCTTCTTGTGAGGGCAGCGAACAAGTCATATGGTCTGGACACTGTTATTACACGTTGCTCCAATAACTTTGGTCCGTACCAGTTTCCTGAGAAGCTGATACCTTTGATGGTAATAAACGCCCTCCGTGAAAAGCCTTTGCCGATATACGGCGACGGTCTTCATATGCGAGACTGGATATTTGTGAGCGACCATTGTTCAGCTATTGACCTTGTGATGCGGAAGGGAAGGAGCGGAGAAGTTTACAATATTGGAGGCACGCCTGATTTTTCCAACCTTGACATCGTCAGGATGATTCTTGGAGCTCTCGGCAAGCCGGAATCTCTTATTCAGCATATTGAAGACAGGCCGGGACATGATCGCCGTTACGCAATGGATTACTCGAAGATAACCGCCGAGCTTGGCTGGAAGCCGGAGCATTCCTTTGATGAGGCCATGGAGCTTTCTGTTAAGTGGTATACAGACAATACGGACTGGTGGCGACGGGTGCAGGAGGGGAGCTACCGGGGATACTATGAAAAAATTTATGGATCGCGGATGGCTGAGAACCGGGGGAAAGCTTGAAGGAAACAACTATAGGCTGTAAGAGGGTTTTTGCAGGCAGGCTGCTTAAGGTAGACAGTCTGGAGGTACGAACGGGTTCAGGAAGGTCTTCGGTGCGCGAAGTAGTGCGGCATCCCGGCGCGGTGGCGGCAATCTGCGAAGACGGCGACGGGCGGTTTGTTTTTGTGCGCCAGTATCGAAAGGCCGTGGAAAAAGAAGTGCTCGAGATAGTGGCGGGCATTCTTGATGCGGGAGAAGGCGCAGAGGCATGTGTTGTCCGGGAAATAGGCGAGGAAACGGGTTATGGTGTTGAGAAGCTGGTACGGCTTGGCCGGATTTATTCTTCGCCGGGCTACACAGAGGAACAGATTTCTCTTTATTATGCTCGTCTGAGAGAATGGGATGGCTGTGCTGAGGCCGATGAAGACGAGGATATAGATGTGGAAAAGTATAGTCGGGATCAAGTTGAGGGGATGATTCTGTCGGGCGAGATAGAGGATTCAAAGACCATATCTTCATGGTTGCTTTATGAGAAAGCAGTAAGGGTATAGACCGGGTCAGTTTTATGAAAGAGACATTACGCAACAGGCTCCGGCAGTTCCGGAAGTTTATCACAGAGGACGTGTGGGACATTGAGATAGGTTCTTTGTCGAAGGCAAGGTCTTTGCGGATCAAGTCCGGCAGGATCCTGTATCTTGTTTTCAAGGGATTCAAAGATGACGAGTGTCCGTTGCACGCTTCTGCGCTGACTTTCAGCACCCTCATGTCCATTGTGCCGATTCTTGCGATATCGCTGGCTGTTGTAAGGGGATTCGGCGATGCTGATACTCTGGAAAAATGGGTTACGGGCAGTGTGTCGAGATGGAGCGAGAGTTTTGAGCCTGTGGAAAGCGCTGGGACGGCCGTGGAGAGCGGGGCTGAGGCAAAGAGCGCAATGACGGGTGAAACGGATTACCGGATGGGCCCTGCAATTGAGCAGTTGATCGATGACATGTTCAAGAAGGTTGAGAACATAAGTTTCACTGCATTGGGCAGCGTTGGTCTGGTGTTGCTGATCTGGATGGTTGTTCAGGTTCTGGGGCGTGTGGAATCTTCGTTCAATCGTGTATGGGCTGCATCGGGTGGGCGGCCTGTCTGGCGGAAGATTACCGATTACCTGAGCGTGCTTCTTATTCTTCCCGTACTCGTTACCGCGGCATCTTCTCTGCCCATAGTCGATCTTATCAGCCGTGTCACCGGCCGTGAGATAGCGGAGACTATCGGTGTTTTGCTTGAGTCGCCTTTTTTGAGGGGGCTGACTGTTTTTGGAATGACAAGTTTGAGTTTCACCTTTCTGCTGATGTTCATGCCTAATACCAAAGTGCGGCTGATTTCCGGTTTGGCAGGAGGGATCGTAACAGCGCTGTTGTTTCTTTTATGGCTGAAACTTTGCGCGACTTTCCAGGTTGCTGTCGGGCGTTACGGTAACATCTATGGAAGTTTTGCGGTTGTGCCGATACTTCTTGCATGGGTTCATGTGAGCTGGGAGATCGTTCTTTTCGGGGCTGAAGTAGGTTTTGCGGTTCAGAATGTGGGAACGTACCGTATGGAGCAGGGCGCAAGGCAGGCGAGTATTCATGCGAAAGTTCTTATGGCTCTTACGCTTGTGCGTGATATTGCCAGATCGATGATTCGCAAAGAGGATGTTTTTGATGTGTCTGCTTACGCTCGCGAACACAAGGTTCCGGTGAGGTTTCTTAGCGATGTGCTCAAGGAACTGGAAGATGCGTCATTGTTGGGTCAGTTATCTGACAGAACGGGCAGATACGTGTTGTTGAAGGCGCCGGTTGCGATTTCGGCGGGGGATGTTTCTGACGCCGTTATCCGGTCAGGTGTGCAATCGAGCCAACTCGGGCTTGATGATATGGGAGCAAGGGTTGCACGACTTGCCGAGGCGGCTACAGGCGGTTCTGATGATGAGTTAAGCAACACAACCATACAGGATCTTGCTGAATCGGAAGATTGACTTTCAGGGGGCAGGGGTAGAGATATGGATACCGACACGACTCGAAATTTCGAGCTTAACGAAGAACAATATGCTGCGGTGACTGCGCCGGATGGCCCTGTTCTAGTGCTGGCCGCGGCGGGAACCGGCAAGACACGCACATTGGTCTACCGGGTTGCGCATCTTGTTAATAGAGGCGTGGATCCATCAAACATCCTGCTTCTTACTTTTACCAACAAAGCGGCGCAGGAGATGTTAGTCCGGGCGACTCAACTGGTGGGGCCGGGGATAGGCGGAATATGGGCGGGGACTTTCCACCACATGGCCAACCGTATTCTCCGGCGACATGCAGGGTGTCTGGGGTACCCGAATGATTACGTCATTCTGGATCGAGATGATTCGCTGAAAATGGTGAGGAACTGCATAAAAGAGCGTGGTATAGAACAGAAGGATTTTCCTGCGCCAAAGGTTTTGCTTTCACTCTTTTCCGCCTCTTTGAACACAGGCGAAAATATTGAGAGTATTTTGGATCAGCGTTTTTCCCGCTCGGATGTGAATGTTTCGGAAGTTCTCCGGGTGTATAAAGACTATTTTGCCAGGAAGGAGCAGTCCTGTGCGATGGATTTTGACGATCTGCTCTGCAAATGTCTGGATCTGCTGTTGTGTAACGAAGAAATCATGTCTTTGTATAAGCAAAGGTTTCAGCATGTGCTTGTAGATGAATACCAGGATACTAATATCGTTCAGTCCCAGCTTATTGACCTTTTGTCGGCAGACAGCAACAACTTGTTTGTGGTGGGGGACGATTTTCAGAGCATATATTCCTGGCGGGGGGCCGACTTCCGGCACATGTTGAGTTTTCCTGAAAGGTACAGAGATGCCCGGACATATAAACTGGAGACTAATTACAGGAGTTGTCCCGAAGTGCTGGAAGTGGCAAATGCCTGCATTGCGGGGAACAAAGAACAATTCAGCAAAAGGCTGAGGGCGACTCGGGAAAGCAACCGGAGGCCGTCTATGTTCCGTTTGAGGGATGGGGCTGAGCAGGCGATGGAGATATTGCGGAAGATCCGGATGTTACGGCGAGACGGCTACAGGTACTGTGACATGGCTGTACTCTACAGGGCGCATTATCATGCCATGGAACTTCAGATGCAGCTTACTCGCGATGGAGTGCCGTTTGTGATAACATCGGGCATGCGGTTTTTCGAGCAGGCGCACATAAAGGATGTCTGTAGCATATTGCGCATGTTGCAGAACCCGAGCGATGAATCGGCATTTATGCGATGCTTCATGATGTTTGCCGGTGTTGGGACGGTTACCGCGGCCAGGATATGGCGTGATTTTGGTTGCCGGATTGATCTCAGCGAGCCGGCGGTCTTGCAGAAACTGCGGCAAAGCATGCCCCGCCGGGCCCTTGATCAATGGGAGGGGGTTGAATCTGTTGTTATTATGGCGCTTGAAGACGGTCTTCTGGATGATCCCGGCCGGATAATCCAGGCTTTTACGGACACGTTGTATGAGGGTTACTGTCTGAAGACTTTTGAGGATGCCCTAAGTCGGCTGGACGATATACAGGAGATGGTGACTTACACTAATCAATTCCAGAACACTCAGGCCTTTTTGAGCGAAGTGTCACTTATGACTAATCTTGAGGCGGCAGAAGAGAAGGCTGGTACCGGCGACAAAGACGCGCTTCGGTTGAGCACTATACATCAGGCGAAGGGCCTGGAGTGGCCGGTGGTTATTATTCCATGGGTTGTTGAGGGGATGTTTCCCTCTTCACGCGCAATGGAAGAAGGCGGTTCGGGCGAAGCCGAAGAGCGGAGACTTTTTTATGTTGCTGTGACGAGGGCCAGGGACGAGGTATGCTTTTTTGTTCCGCAGGTTCAGCGCAGGCGTGATGGCGGGCTACGGGCGCTCGAGACTTCGCGATTTCTACAGGAACTGCCTGTTGAGCTTGTTGAGGAAGATGAAGATGTTCCCGCGTTTGTCTGACAGCCCCGACTTCTGGCTATTCTGTCTCGGCTTGGCCGTCCATTTCCAGCGTCATTGCTGTTTCCGGGCATGTAAACGGTGAATTGTATTTTGTGCAATTGATGCAGCCTGCGTAGATTTTGTGCATCAGTTTTGCTTTGGGTATTTCCCGGAATCCCAGATGCGCGAAGAAGGATGGATGAAAGGTCAAAGCAATTACCTGTATGGGATGAAGCTGCTTGACTCTTTCGATGGCCTGATGTACAAGTTGTTTTCCAGTGCCCTGGCCGTGAAGTTCTTTTTTAACGGCCAGTGATTTTATTTCTATCGAAGGTTGTCTGGGCGCGCCGATTTCGGGCAGTATGTGCCAGGATACGGTTCCCGCGATCCCGTCTTTTCCTTCACATACGAGGAAGCGGTCGATATTCTGGACGATATCGCTGATGGGTCTTGGGAGCAGTTCATCCGGGTATGATTTGATAAGATCGAAAATTGATTCGGTGTCTTTGAATTCGGCTGGCCGGATTGTGTAACTGTTGTTAAGCATTCTGATAGTTTTGCTGCGGAGCCCGGCGTTGTCAATGGAAATGATTTTTTTGGTTTTTGAAACACTTGCATTTATTCCGGACTGGGGGTAATGTATGCGCCTTTTTGTGCGTAACCGGAATTCTGGAGGAGAATATGGCTAGAGAAGTATCATTATCAAGGGTCAGAAATATTGGAATAATGGCCCACATAGATGCGGGCAAGACGACTGTCAGCGAGCGGATTCTTTTTTATTCGGGCAAGACCCACAAGCTTGGCGAAGTTCATGATGGCGAAGCTACTATGGACTGGATGGATCAGGAACAGGAACGGGGCATTACAATAACCTCCGCAGCAACTACAACGAACTGGCGGGATCATAGAATCGGCCTTATCGATACTCCGGGGCACGTGGACTTTACGGCTGAAGTGGAGCGTAGTTTGCGTGTTCTTGACGGGGCTGTGGCGTTGTTCTGCGCTGTCGGCGGGGTGCAGCCTCAGTCCGAACAGGTGTGGCGTCAGAGCGAGAAGTACAGTGTGCCCAAGATCGCTTTTGTAAATAAGATGGACAGGGCAGGAGCGGATTACTTCGGGGTGGTTCGCGACATAGAGAAGACTCTAGGTGGCAATACCGTTCCGATGGTTATTCCTATAGGAGCTGAGGATGGATTTAACGGGATTATTGACTTGATTTCCATGAAAGCGGTTTATTATGCCGATGCTGACAAGGGCACAACGTATGAAGAGAACGACATTCCTGAAGAATTCCGGCAGGAGGCGGAAAAGTGGCGAGCTAATCTGGTTGAGAAGAGCGCCGAACAGGATGACGAGTTGATGGAGAAGTTCCTTGGCGATGAGCATCTTACGGAAGATGAGATTAAGAAGATAGTCAGGAGTGCGACGATTCAAAGAAGAATTATCCCTGTATATTGCGGATCTGCATTCAAAAACAAGGGGATACAGCGTTTACTTGACGGAATTGTAGACTATCTACCCTCGCCTGAGGATTTGCCTCCTATTATTCATGCCCACGGGGAGGAGGAAGGCGGCAGGCGGGCGCCTACTGACGACGAGGCTTTTTCCGCTTTAAGTTTCAAGGTTGTTTCCGACAAGCACATGGGCAAAGTCAACTTCATGCGTGTGTATTCCGGGGTAATATCAAGCGGAACAGTTGTATACAACAGCACAAGGGAAAAGGATCAGCGTATAGGGCGTCTCATCAGGTTTCATGCTAACAGGCAGGAAACCATTGAAGAAGCCAGGTGCGGAGATATAGTCGGGGTGGTCGGACTTTCCGAGACGGCAACCGGAGACACCTTGTGCTCGAAGGATGGTTCTCCCATTATTCTGGAGAGCATCGAATTCCCTGCGCCGGTAATGTCTATAAGCATCAAGCCTTTGAGCAAGGCCGGGGACGGTAAACTGGGTGAAGCTCTGGCGCGTCTTTCTGCGGAAGACCCGTCTTTTGTGGTTTCCCATGATCGCGAGACTGATGAAACAATAATTTCCGGCATGGGAGAGCTTCACCTTGAGATTCTGACCGAAAGGCTCAAGCGTGAATTTTCTGTCCCGGCCGAGACCGGTCGGCCTGAGGTAGCTTACAGGGAGACTGCGACTGCGGTGCGCGAGGGTGAATACAAGCACGCCAAGCAAACAGGCGGCCGTGGACAGTACGGCCATGTGTGTATGAGGCTTGAGCCGACGGAGCCGGGACGAGGTTTTTCTTTTGTTAACGAGATAACCGGCGGCAGGATTCCTGCCGACTACATTCCCTCTGTGGAAAAAGGCGTGATCAGCGCAATGGAGCGCGGGCCGTATGCCGGCTACCCGGTGGTAGACATGAAGGTGGTTCTTTTTGACGGTTCATATCATGATGTGGATTCAAGCGAGTATGCTTTTCATGAAGCCGGCAGGGTTTGCTTTAGAGAGATGTTTATTAATGCCCAGCCGCAGCTGCTTGAGCCGGTGATGCTTGTGGAGGCCGTGGCGCCGTCGGAGTATGTGGGAGCGCTTTCCGGCTCAATATGCCAGAGACGCGGCCGGATTGAAAGCATGGAGGAGCGTGGAACCGACAGTGTGGTCCGGGGGATGGTTCCTCTTAATGAGATGTTCGGGTATTCCAACGCGATACGCACGATGACACAAGGCAGAGGTAATTTCACGATGCATTTTGAGCATTATGAAGCCGTGCCATTTTCTATCGCCGAGGAGATCGTAAACAAGCGGAAGGAAGATGGCCGGGTTAAGTAGGCTGACCTGTTACCAGGCTTTTCGCCAATTCTCGGTTCCGAAGCAGGGCTTGCCATGTTCTTCCGACGGATGGCGGACAGGCAGCTACGAAATTCTGTGAGATATGCGGGCTAACTAAGCGTCCGCCGAGGCTGATTCCCGCTTATTTTCTCAAGCTCCGGGTAGCGCTCGGCAAGTCGTTTAGGGACCTGCACTTTCTTTTCTGTCAGCATGGACTTGAGTTGCAGCGAGGTTACCGCCTCTTTGCCCTGGTAGTGATTGTTTGCTATAAGCGTCAGGGTTTTTGATTTTTTTGCCAGTTCAATTGCCCTGCTGACTATTTGGTCAAGCTCTTGGTCCGAGTAGAGGTAATTATATGTTTCGTTTCGTCCGGCTTCCTTGCTGAACCATGCTTTGCGATTGCGTCCGTGAAGACGGAGGTAGGCGTGTTCGCCGATGAGACATTGCCTCAAGCTGAAAGAGTTATGAGTAAGTGGGTAGTCGAGATTTGCGACGGTGACGCTTTCCCTCTCAAGAAATTCGAGCGCCCTTGGCGACTGCCATGAGTTATGGCGGAGCTCGAATGCCAGATTCGATATATCTCCGAACTTTTTGTTGATTGTTTGCAGATACTCCCGGTTTTCCGGTGTGTCGGCAAAATCATAGCGAAACTGTGCCAGCAGATGTTTCAGTTTGTTCGCACTTGCCAGGGGTTTCAGACCTTGATGAAAAGCGTCGACCATGTTCTGTTCTATTTTTCTCTTATGTGTAATATCCTGGTGCAGTTTGGCGGTGAAGAAAAAATCCGGCAGGTCGGATGTGCGTCTTTTCCATGATTCGCTGTTCTTTGTGAGTGGCGGCCGATAGAAAGTGCTATTGATTTCGATGGTGTCCACATATCCGGCGATGTAGCGAAGTTTGTCTTTTGTTCCCCCGGGGTAAACGTAGTCGTTCCAGTCTTCATATGACCATCCTGCTATTCCGCAGTATATATTTTTTTGGGCGGGCCGGGATGTTTCTATATTATTATTCATAATCGCGTCCGAGGATAGAGAGAATGGCCGAGCCAAGCTTCTGCGGGTCGTGACGCAGGAGTTTTCGCTTTTCCCACCAGAAACGTTTGGTTGCCGGTGATTCCGGTATATTCTCAAGGAGGTCACAGGCAATGATTGTGACATTATCCTTTTTTGCGGATCCTGAATGTTCCGCTTCCGGGAGCCGGACCATTTCGGCCTCTTCTCGTTTATATGCTTCGATGAGTTCTTCCGGCGGGTTGCCTGAATTTACCAGCATGTAGTCGACTGAACCTTTTTGAAGGTACTGTTCGATTGTGTGGAGGTGGTCCATGGCTGAGAAATTCATAGACTGGGCACGGTCGGTTACGATATTGGCGACGTAGATTCTGGCGGCTCTGGTGTTATTAATTATTGCGTTGCGAATTTTGGGCACGAGCAGATTAGTGATGATGCTTGTAAAGAGACCTCCCGGGCCTATAACAATTGCGTCTGCTTCAAATATTTTTGTGACGACTTCATCCGGCGGTTCTGTATTGGCCGGGCTCAGTGAGATATTTTTGATTTTAACGCTCGCATTTTGTCTATAAGCGATGGCTGTTTCTCCCTTGATAACTGTTCCGTCTTCGCACTCAGCGATGAGTTGGCTGGAAGCAAGGGTAGAAGGCAGGACCGAGCCTTTAATGGCAAGGATCTTATGAGCCTCCTGCAAGGCGGAGCTGAACGATCCGGTGACCTGCTTCAGGGTCGTAAGGAAAATATTGCCGAATGCATGGCCTTTAAATGTGCCTTCAGAGAAGCGGTATTGAAACAGATCCAGCATCAGTTTTTCTGATTCGGAAAGAGCGATCAGACAGTTGCGTATATCGCCGGGAGGGAGCACGTGGTATTCTTCCCTCAGTTTTCCCGAACTTTTCCCCGTGTCGGTAACCGTTACCACGGCTGTAAGGTCGCATGAGTTTTTCAGACCGTTCAGTACTATGGGCAACCCTGTTCCCCCGCCGATTGCCACGACTTGAGGTTTGAGTGATTTTTTCCGCTTGTGTTTCCCGCCTATTTTTCCCGCGAGAAGGAGAAGTTGGCGAAGGTTACTGATTTTGTAGTCCGGTTCTTCAAGATCGCTTTTCGGCGAAAGATGCATGTATCTGCCGTGCAGCATTTGTGCGGTATGCATCCCTAGTCTGTTGGCGACCTTTATTTCGGAGTGAACTCTGTCCCCCACGCAGACGACATTTTCCGGCTTCAGCCGGTGTTTTTGCAGGAGGCGCTGGAAGCATTCGTCTTTAGGTCTTCCTGTTTCAAGGTCGTTTACCAATATATCTTTAAACAGCCCGGCAATGCCGAGCTGGTCGATCTTCCATTGCTGGCGACTGCGTACGCCTGTGGTAACCAGCAGGAGCGTGTATTTTACTCTCAGTTCGGCAAGAACCGGGACAGTTTCAGGGAAGGGTTTGATTGGTTCATGTGTGTCGGTATTATACGCGTTGAGCCCGGCTTCTGCGACCGAAAGGTCGACATCATACTGTTCGCAGAGAATATCGAAAACATTTGCTCTTGGTCCGTAACGTTTTATTATTTCTATTATTTTTGAGTAAGCTTCATCCGGTGAAAGCGGCAGTCCGGCGCGAACCATGGCTCCGGCAGCCCGTCGCTGAGCTGAATCCACGAGCTGGCCCGTGCAGTCGTAGAGAGTGTCGTCTAGATCGAAAAGGAACGCTTTTATTACGGACTCTTTTTTCTTCACGATTGTCCGCCGGGGGTTGCTATACACCTATCAGCGCGGCGCCGATCACGCCTGCTGAATCGCCTATTTGATGTTTAAGGATCGGGGTTTCGAGAGTATCGCTGAAAACCTGTTCCTTGACTTGTTTTACGCCTTCGGAATATATCTCGTCGATATTGGAGACGCCTCCTCCGAGGACCACAACATCGGGGTCGAGGATATTGATAAGGTTGGCCATTGATCGACCGAAGTTGTGGAAGAAGAAATTCATGAAATCTCCGGCGTTCCTGTCTCTTTTGCGGTAATCTCTGACTATTTCAGTAAGATTTTTGCGGGTGTGGTATCGTTCTTCGTAACGATCCTCAAGGCCTCCGCCGCTGATGTATGTTTCCACGCAGCCGCGTGTGCCGCAGTAACAGAGTGGGCCGTTGGGATCTATTGACATATGTCCCCATTCTCCGGCTATTGCCTGGAGGCCGTTGAGGACTTTGCTGTTATGGACAATTCCTCCTCCGCATCCTGTTCCCATTATTACTCCGAACACCACTTCCTTGCCCTTGCCGGCGCCGAACAGGGCTTCGGCCATGGCGAAGCAGTTTGCGTCGTTCATTATCGAGATGGGTCGTCCGAATTTCTTTTCCAGGTCGTCTTTGAGCGGTTTTCCGTTCATGCAGACCGTGTTGGAATTTTTCAGGAGTTGTGTTTTGACTGACAGTGCGCCCGGGGTGCCGATGCCGAAAGTATGTTCTGCGTTGTCAATGGAAGCGACAAGCCGGTCATACATGGTTTTCAGGTTTTCAAGAATCCCTTCGTAGCCTTTTTCCTGTTCAGTGGGGATTCGGTCCCTGAATTTCTCGTTTCCGTCTTTGTCCAATGCAATGCCTTCGATTTTTGTTCCCCCGAGGTCTATTCCCAGTCTGAACATTTCCGGTTCCTCCGTTGCCGCAGTTTGTTGTTGGCGGCGGTTATGCCGCATGCCTTATTATTGGTTATCATTTCCGGTATTGACGATAGCATTGTAGGAGGGCGGGTGTCGAGGGTGAGGTTGGGGCAGGCACAAGGCCCGAGAAGAAGGGGCAGGCAGAGGGGCAGGCACAAGGCCTGCCCGTACGGGGGTCAGATTTTGATGTCGGAGCGGGGGATCTTCAGGTGCCGGCGGTTGTTTTCGCCTTTCAGTATGGTGTTCCATCTGGGGTGGGGGTCTGTTCGGGGGTCAGATTCGCGTTTGTTCATGAAGAGGGTAGCTGCAGATGCAAGTTTATGTTTGCCATATTTCTTATTGATCTGGTCGAGCATTTCTGTAGCTTTGCGTATGTTATCTATTCGCGGCCGGTTTTCGAAGAGTTCGTATTGTTCTA
>CAYSRM010000046.1:0-12937 GCA_964433435.1 uncultured Victivallales bacterium | reverse complement strand
TGACAACACAAAAAAACAATTATGCTGTTATTATGGCGGGTGGAAAAGGTGAACGTTTCTGGCCGTTGAGCACCTCCGCGCATCCAAAGCAACTCCTGAGTCTGATCGGCAGTAAACCTCTGATCGCTCTTGCGGTGGAGCGTCTCAAAGGTTTTATTCCAATTGAAAATATACTGGTTATTACAAATCAGTCTCTTCTCAAAGCAACGCATAAAGCAATACCTGAATTGCCGGAAAAAAATCTTATAGGGGAACCCTTTGGGCGGGATACAGCCGCTGCCTGCGCGCTGGCCTTGGCTCTTGTTAAAGCGCGGGATCCTTCCGCGGCGTTCTGCATTCTTACCGCCGATCACATAATCGGCGAAGTCGAAACTTTTCAGCGTTTGCTGTTGGATGCGCTGGAGCTGGCCCGACAAAGAGATGTTTTGATTACAATCGGCATCAAGCCGGTGTTTGCCAGTTCTGCCTACGGCTATATTGAAACAGATGATGAGATCGGGACCATGGGCAAAACCGGATTTATGCAGGCGAAAAGATTCGTCGAGAAGCCGGATCCCGTCATGGCTCAGGAATACCTCGCGGCCGGAAATTTCTATTGGAACTCCGGAATGTTTGTCTGGTCTGCGACCTCCCTTGAGAATGCGCTACGACGGCACAGACCGCAACTCAAGGAGATGGCCGCGACCATTGAAGCTGTAGTTGGATCAGAAGACTTTGAGACAAAGCTGGAAGAGGAATACTCCAGACTGGAGAAGATATCCATTGATTATGCCGTCATGGAGAAAGCGGATAATATTGTAATGGCAAAAGGTACATTCCCTTGGGATGATGTTGGATCATGGAATGCAATCGGCAATCATTTTGACAAAGACGCGTCAGGCAATGTTGTTGTTGGCAATTCTGAAATACTTGACAGCGCAGGCAATATCGTTGTTTCCGATAATCGGCTGACTGCGCTGCTGGGTGTACGTGACCTTGTAGTGGTTCAAGCGCCCCATGCCACGCTGATCTGTCACAAGGACCGCGCAGAAGATGTAAAAAAACTGGTAAAATTGTTGAACAAAAAAGAGGACTACCAGCAGTTGCTGTAAATCCGGAGCAACAGAAATGCTGTGATAAAACGCTCTCAGAAATTTTTTATGAAACCTGAAAAAGGGGAATACGTTCAAGAAATCGGCGCCCCGACCCATTACAAAAGTAAAATTTGTACAGATAACCGTGCTGTCAACTTTGGCAGTAAACTTGTTAACACAGAGATATATCCCTAATGAAATATCTTGGAATTGATTACGGCCGCAAAAGAATAGGTCTTGCGATCAGCGATTTCACCGCTATGATCTCAATGCCCCTTGATGTAATCCGCGTGAGCTCGAAAAAGGAGACCATCGAAGCCATACGAGAAGTTTGCGAAGAAAAGGAAGTTGGGCACATAGTATTAGGGTTGCCATTGAATATGGATGGAACAAGAGGAGAGATGGCGGAGGAAGCTTCCTCTTTTGCGGAAGACCTGCGCTCAGTCCTGAATGTTGAAGTTCTTGAATGGGACGAGCGCCTGAGTAGTGCTTTCGCGGAGAAGGCACTATTGGAAGGCGACATGTCCCGGAGTTATAGAAAAACAGTTAAAGATAAAATAGCTGCCCAGTCTATTCTACAGTCCTATCTCGATTCGCGGAAGGAGGATTTTTTCGGCCAATATGATTGATCCGAACATGACTCGCAGATATCGCGTTGATATTTCCTATGATGGCAGCAATTACGCGGGGTGGCAAATTCAGCCGAATGCTGTGACAATTCAAGAGATTCTCCAGAAAACTCTGATGCGGCTGACCGGGAGCAAAGTCACGGTGCATGGAAGCGGCAGAACGGACCAAGGTGTGCACGCGCGAAGACAAACGGCACATTTTGACCTGCCCGCAAGTTGTGAAATTGATAGCTTTAAAAAGGCGTTGAATGCGCTTTTGCCACCGGAAATTCGAGTTCACAAAGCTATGTCTACTTATTCAGATTTTCACGCCAGATTAAGCGCTAAAGGCAAAGAATACCGTTATTTTATATGGAATGGGGACGTTGTTCCACCGTTTCTTTATCGGTACCGAACAAGAGTTCCGGCAAATCTTGATGCCGAAAAAATGCGTGCCTCATCTCAGTATTTGATAGGTGAACACGATTTCAGGGCATTTTCGGTTAACCCGGACAGGCCAGTGGAGTCCAGTATAAGGAAAATATGGAAACTGGCAATATCCAGGAAAGGTTCAGAATATGTAATAAGTGTAGAGGGAAGTGGGTTCCTGTACAAAATGGTACGAAGTATAGCCGGCCATCTTATAAGGGTAGGGGAAGGACGCATAAATCCGGAACAGACAAAGGATATACTGGAGAGTCGAAAAAGAACGGCTCTTGTAAAAACCGCACCACCTCAGGGTCTTTTTCTCTGGAACGTGTCATATTGATCTGGCATACTCCCACACTATGAAAATCAAGATACTTCCATCTTTGCTGGCTGCGGACACTGGCGAACTGCGCAAGGCAGCTCTTCAAGCGCAGGACGAAGGAGCAGACGAATTGCACCTGGACATAATGGACGCTCATTTTGTGCCCAACCTGAGCATGGGGCCGGAAGTCGTCAAAATGGCTTCTGAAAGCGTGAATATCCCTTTGAGCGTTCATCTTATGATGACCCACCCGGATCAGTACCTGAACCGGTTTATTGACGCGGGCGCCGATACTCTTTTTATACATATAGAAGCAGAGTGTAATGTGCGGGAAAGTCTTTGCCGTATAAGGGAACTTGGGGCAAGGCCCGGTGTAACCCTCAACCCCGAAACCCCTGCTGAAACGGTTTTTCCTGAACTGACATTTGTAAGCGAAGTCCTGTGCATGAGCGTGCATCCGGGATATGGCGGACAGTCTTTCATGCCGGTTGTTCTGGATAAAATCAGGGCCATTCGAAACAAAGCTAAAGAGATCGGCAGTGAGATCCTTGACATAATGGTTGATGGCGGAATCGACGTTGAAAATGCCGGCCGTTGCGCTGCTATGGGCGCCAATGCTTTTGTCGCGGGCACATCGCTTTATTGTGCCGATGATATGGGGAAGGAAATCGAACTGATGCGCCGCTCAGCAGAAGAGAATTTCTCATTTTGAGGAGTGGAGTTACCAACTGTGTCTGACCTTTCACATATACGGAATTTTTCAATAATTGCCCACATCGACCACGGGAAATCCACGCTGGCGGACCGTATGCTACAGATTACCCATACCGTGGCGGATCGTGAATTCAGGGACCAACTTCTTGATGACATGGATCTTGAACGGGAACGGGGCATAACAATAAAATCGCATCCTGTTACGATGAAATACAAGTCGCTTAAAGGGGAAGTATATGAACTTAACCTTATTGATACACCGGGTCATGTGGATTTCAGTTATGAAGTTTCTCGCAGCCTGGCTGCCTGCGAAGGCGCGCTGCTTATAATCGACGCGGCGCAGGGTGTTGAAGCTCAGACGGTTGCAAATACTTACATGGCTATAGATAATGATCTGGAGATTATCCCTGTTATCAATAAGATTGACCTTCAAAATGCGAATGTGGAACTGGTCAAACGTCAGATCGAGGAGGTGCTGGGGCTGGACACATCTCATGTCTACTGTGTCAGCGCTAAAACTGGAGAGGGGGTCAGAGACCTGATGGAAGCGCTTGTGGGAAGAGTCCCGCCACCCGATGCTCCGCCCGAAGGGCAGGGGACTAAGGCGCTTGTGACGGATTCCCAGTACGATTTATTTCGGGGAGTAATTGCCCATGTGAGGGTTTTTGCAGGTTCGCTGCGACGGGACGATCGTATCAGGTTTATGCAGGAAGGCATAGAATCTGAAATCAAGGAAGTTGGCAGATTTTTCCCGAAACCAAGGGAAGTCAGCAATCTGAATTCCGGACAGGTCGGCTATATCGTCAGTTCCATAAAAGATCCCCTTCGCGTTAGAATTGGCGATACGATTACGGACGCCAGGCACCCGGTTGAGCAACCTCTACCGGGATTTAAAAAAATCCATCCGGTTGTTTTCAGCGGTGTATATCCCGTTAATACTGCCGATTACGATCGGTTTAAGGACGGTCTTCAAAAATTGCGCCTGAATGACTCATCTTTTGTTTACCATCCTGAGACATCACTTGTTCTCGGGTTTGGATTCAGATGCGGCTTTCTTGGTATGCTGCACATGGAAATAATCTACGAACGGCTCAGAAGAGAATTCGATCTTGATGTGATAAGCACTCAGCCTGCGGTAGAATACCGGATCCATCTCAGCGACAAATCTGTTCTCAGCATCGATAATCCCCACATGATGCCCGATCAGACAAAGATAGAAGAGATCAGGGAACCTATGATAAAGGCATTTATTATATGCCTGAACCATCAGATTGGTGATATAATGAAACTTGTGATGGATCGTAGGGGCAGTGTAACAAATACCGAGTCGCTGGGAACACAGCGTGTTATGCTAACTTGTAAAATGCCGCTTAACGAAGTCTTAATCGATTTTCATGATAACCTGAAAAGCGTGAGCCGCGGGTATGCTTCAATGGATTATGAACACATCGGCTATGAAGCCAGCGATATAGTGAAGCTGGACATATTGTTGAATGGGGAAGTAGTTGACGCCTTTTCCTCGCTGGTTCACAGGTCAAAAGCTGAAACTCGCGGTAGACAGGTATGCCAGGCCTTGAAAGAAGCTGTTCCTCAGCATCTTTTCGCAGTGCCTGTCCAGGCTTCGATTGGGAAAAAGATCATTGCAAGAGAAACGATTAAAGCCTTGCGCAAGGACGTTACTGCGAAGCTTTACGGGGGCGATGTTACAAGAAAACGAAAACTTCTGGAAAAGCAGAAAGCCGGAAAGAAAAGGATGAAACAGTTTGGAAAAGTCAATGTGCCCCAGGAGGCTTTTCTTTCTGTAATGAAGGCTGGTTAATGAACTATTTTCGCCAACGCCGGATCAGGAAAAACGCAAAGAATCTTATTCGCCATTCACGGCATATACGCAATATGCGGGGAGACCTGATCAAGAAGGACAGGCTCGATGAAATTGAAGACAAGGAAAATGCTCTTCGGCGCCTTTATAAGGATCGGGCAGACACCCGGGAGTTACAAGATGCATGTGACAATCTGCTCAAGGTGCTGCAGCCCGCCGTACCGCAGAAATCAATGCCCGGATTGCGGGAAAATTTCGAGGTAATTGTGGTGGCTGTCGCCGTGGCTATGGCATTCAGGGCATATTTCTATCAGCCTTTCAAAATTCCCACCGGTTCGATGAAAACAACTCTTTTCGGGATACATTCGCGGTACAAACCGGAACCGGACTGGACAGATGGAATGCCCGCTAAGTATGTTAAATGGCTTATATACGGCGAATGGTACCGCACAATTAAGGTGAGCCGGTCCGGGGTTATGCAACAGCCCGCTGAACACGCGCAAAGACCCGACATATACCTCATTGCAATAGCCGACAGGATCTACAAGGTGCCGAAAGACGCAATATACCGGCGTGAGCTTTCTCACTATCCAGGCGAGCGTGTACCCGCCGGAACCGTTTTATGGTCTGGCATTGTTACTCAAGGTGATCACGTTTTTGTTGACAAGATGAGGTGGAAAGTCACTGAACCCCAAAGAGGCCAAGTTATTGTCTTCAGGACGCAGGGAATCAAAGGCCTTGATCCGGGCACTCATTATATCAAGCGGCTTGTTGGGATGCCGGGCGAATATGTAACGCTGTCTCCGCCGGACATACTTATCAATGGTCATGCGCCCACGAACAACCCGATACTTGAGGAAATAAGCTATGTCTTGCCAAAAAAGGCAGCGCGCTCGAGATACAGTCTGTTTCTTGAGAACGACGGTCAGACGGCGTTTATCCCTGAAGACGAGTATTTTGTTCTGGGCGACAACTCCCGGAATAGCAAAGATGGTCGATACTGGGGTACGGTTCCGGACAAAAACACCGTGGGACCCGCATCTATGGTGTACTGGCCGTTCTCGTCACGATGGGGACCAATTCGCTAACCCGCATATCACACGGAATTTCGTAGAGAGAGCGCGGAGAGCGCTGCTGCGGGGGCGCAATCCGCGGTCGCAGCAGGAATTTTGTGAGATATGCGGGCTAACCTGACCAATTCATAAAAAGCCAACGAGGCGTCTGTGAATATTGACGTTTGATATGGAACGTCGTATAATATATCTTATGTCTACTCCGTGGCCACATAAGGCACAATATGTTGTGCTTAGTATATATTCGTGATGTGCGTGACACGATAATAAATGTATCTCTAAAAGAAATATCTATTTGACGCGGTAGATCATTCTTTGAGTCTTACCATCGCGTTCCAGGTTGAGTACGAAAACGTTGGCGCGGTCCTTTGCAAATTCGTGGATAAAAAATTCCGCGCGTCTACGACTGGTCATTTTTAATGAATTTACCTCTCGTACGATGTCGCCGTTTTTGAGCCCTGTGGCCTCAAAAAGCTCCTCTTCGCCTTCGATGCCAATCTTGTATCCCTCTATATCGCCGGACTCATTATACAGTGGGTCAAATGAATCAAAGACCTGTACAAGTCGCTCAGGCCTGTCTCTCAATTCCTGATAATAATCGAGTAGGGCGTCTCTATCCAGTATCCACCTGTGGTCGCTAAGCTGTTTGGCGCCAAAACGATTCGCCTTTTTCTCGTCGGCATCCGCATTGCTACCGTCCTGTCCCCTGCCCCTTCCCGCAAAATTCAGCCACAATTCGGCCTCTTTATCACCTTGCCGGAGTATAATTCTCTCACGAAAGATGCTCCAGACAACGATTCCATCCGCAAGCGTGTCTTTTTCCCCAACAATGTGCTGGGCGCCGATTTCATGATCATCGACGATAGCCTTCCTTATTTTATTGTTCATTACACGGTCATATACGAAATATGTGCCTACAAGTTCAAATCTGGAGGCGAGACCTGATGCTTCGGATTCTGACGAGATCTTGCCGTGGCTACTGAATACGGACCAGTCGAATTCAGTCTCAATGAAAGGCTCCGGCGCGGTGGATAGCCCCGCCCCACTCTCTTCGATCGGAACTGTCGAAGAAAGTACAGGAACAGCAAGGAAGTCGGTAACAATCCAGGCAGCCAGTCCGCAGGCAATAGCCAGGACTGACCAGGCTAGTTTTAAATATAACCTGGATAATGAAGCTTCAAAAAGGGGAATTCTCATTACTATTCAACCTCATTGGCCAGGCGCAGTCTTTTAAAAGCCGGCAGCCGTTAATAGTTGAGCGGACTTCATAAGCCGGATTCTGTTACGCCGTTTGACAGCGCTCGATCATTTATCTGTGCGATCTACCCGGGACCCGGAATACCCTGGTATTCAACAAGGCGGGCACACCTCTGGGTCCTCTATTCGATCTTGCTTCGGACGGGGTTTACCATGCGAAACACTTCGCAGTATTTCCGGTGGTCTCTTACACCACCCTTTCACCCTTACCCCAGATATAGAGTCAACTCAGGTTGACACTATTGGCGGGGCGGTCTGCTTTCTGCGGCACTTTCCATATTCCCCACTTTAATGAGGAACTCCCCACGTTTCGCGGGGCGTCCTGCCCTATGAAGTCCGGACTTTCCTCCCCGGAACTCAAAGATTCCGGAGCGACCGATCCATCCACTCAATTCTCTAATATAACAGTCTTCCACAGAAATCGCAACGCACCATACCAAGCCTTTTTTTTGCGTCATGCCTTACATAGGTGGGCAGTTTCATATGGCACCCGCCGCAAACACCGTCTTTCAACTGGACCAAAGCACGATCTTTACTTTTCATGATGGATTCGTACTGCTGAAGCCAGTCTTTATCTATGTCCTTGGCCAGTTCGTTGCGTTTCTGCAACTCGGCTTTTAAACGGGTTTCTATTTCAGCAGCTCTCGAATCAAGCTCCTTTAGATCCTCTGCAAGCACTTCTTCCTCTTCCGAAAGGGTCTCCTGCCTCTTCTGGATTTCGGTTTTAACTTTCTCAACATCTTCCATCGCAACAAGTTGCCTGTCTTCGATCTCGGATATCCTGTCCTCCATGCCCTGTATCTCGGCAGACATTGCCCGGTATTCTTTGTTGGTTTTAATATCCAGCTGCTGCTTTTTCAGTTTCTGAATCTTTTCCCTGCAACTGTCGCTTTCGAGCTCAAGGTCTTTCACTACAGTTTTTTTCTGCTTTAGAAGATTCTCTGCTGAATCAATTGTCGCCTTGTGCTCGGCCAGGCGTTCCTCCTCAGCTTTCTTGCGCGCAGGAATGTCCTTCTGTTCCTTTTCCATCTGTCTAATTTCGACGTCCTTTTCCTGCACGTCGAGCAGTTTGTCGACTACATCCACGGGAACCCCTTATCTACTGATTGAAAAAGCTAACATTATACAAGCGGCTCGCTCCTGTCAAATAGTTGCTACAAAATAAAACCTGCATCTCGGAGCTTATTCTCCGTGACGTCGCTTTCTGCTTCTCCTTTAAATATGCGCCGTACATATTTGCCTATCATGTCGAACTCAATATTGACCTCATCCCCGGTGTTCAGCTCTTCAAGAGTTGTGTGAGACATCGTAAAAGGTATGATCTTGACAGCAAAAATTTCTGCGCCGGGGTCGCAAACCGTAAGGCTCACACCGTTCAACGCAACGGAGCCCTTGTCTACTACGCTCCCTATAAGCGCGGCGCCGGGAGCCACACTGAGAATGGTATCCCCACCCTCCTCCTCCACAGCGCAAACAGGGGCAACGCAGTCTACGTGGCCGGAAACAAAATGTCCGCCAAACCTGCCATTGGCAGGAACAGCCCTTTCCAGGTTTACCCGGCGTCCGGTCAAAGCGTTGCCAAGGCATGTTCTCATCAAAGTTTCCCGCAGGACATTACACTCAAACAAAGTCCTTTGTGCGTCTGTTATCGTAAGGCAGACTCCGTCTACAGAAACACTTTCGCCGGGACAAAGTGGCTGATCAAACTGTTCGTGGCTTATTGCTATTCTGCAAGATTGCCCTGAAACATCCTTTGCTTTGATTGTCCCTGTCTTTTCAATAATTCCTGTGAACATATTCAAAAACTCCGTGTCAGCAAGTGCGAAACCACCGAACCGCGGCAACCAGAAAGTGCGGATTTCGGAAAAGCAATAACTGCCAGATCCTGTCCAACCCGGGTTACGTCGGAAAAGTCCAGCCGCAGCGCTTCATTAAGCGTCCGCTCGCGTCCGCCAACAGCAGGCCTGGACCGTCCTCCTCCAAGGATAGACGGAGCCAGAAAGAAAAGACATTCATCCACCAGCCCATCTTCCAGAAGGCCGGCCGCAAGCATGCCGCCACCTTCGCATAACACATGATGAACGCCTTCTTTGCCAAGTCTTTTCATCAAAGCGTTCAAAGATACCATACCCCTTGATTTCGGAAACTGCCAGACCTTTGCGCCGCATTGCCTGTATTGCTGACGCCGACTCTCGTTGCACGTTGAGGTGGTTGCTATAATTGTGCACATGGGATCATCCATGCGAAAAATCTTTCCGGATTGCGGTGTTCTGCCATGGGTATCAGTAACAATTCTCAAGAGTCTTCCCTGGTCTTTCGAACCATCATTAAGCCCGGGGTTATCCCTTGTAGCAGTAGCGGATCCTACAAGAATGGCATCGACTTTGCGCCTGATTTTTCCAACCATCTGTCTTGATTGCTCTCCGGTGATCCATTTCGAATGATAGCGGTGGTCGGCTATTTTTCCGTCGATTGTCATCCCAAGCTTAAGAGTCACATAGGGAATATTTGTAACAGACCATTTTCTGTAAGGCCCAAGCATGCGTTCGACTTCGACTTTCATGCACCCCGAATCTACTGAAATGCCTTTCCTGCGCAGAATAGTTCCCCCTTTTTTTCTGTTCACAGGATTACTGTCTTCCGTTGCGAATACAACACGGCTGATTCCGCTTCTGATGATCGCATCTGTGCACGGTGGTGTCCGGCCGGTAGTGCTGCACGGCTCAAGAGTAACATAGAGCACAGCGCCACGGGCCCTGGCTCCGGCCTTTGTGATAGCTTTGACTTCTGCATGTGCCTTGCCTGGGCATGAATGGTAGCCTGCTGATATCTTCCTCCCGTGAGAGACCAGTATCGCGCCTACCGGCGGATTGGGCCGGGTATGGCCCAGACCCCGGTATGCCAGCTTCAACGCTTCGGTCATCCAGTAGCTGTCTGAATCAGTCTTCAATCAAGCAGTCCCCTATTCCTGCTTTACGCTTGTACGCAAAGGCCGGTCAAGATCGCGTAAAACGCGGTCAAGTATACCGTTGACGAATCGGGAAGATTCATTTGTGCTGAAATACTTAGCAAGGTCTACGGCCTCATTAATGGAAACAACCGGCGGTATGTCGGGACATTGATGCATTTCATAAATCGCCATACGCATCACATTGCGGTCCACAATTCCCATCCTGTTGATTTCCCAGTTCATAGCATATTTTCGTATAAGCCCGTCAATACGGTCAGGCTCCGCAAGAACGCCTCTAACGGTATTTTCAACAAAATCCCGCGTGCGCCCGGCAGCATCTTTGTCAATCCAGAATTCCTCAAAAACCTCGTCTAAAGGCGCAGGATTCATATCGAGCTGAAACAAAAGCTGCACTATATATTCTCTAGCTTCCCTGCGATTGGTCACTGTGTCCCCCTTTTCCGCCTCTCCGGGTGGTTCTTTTCTGCAATTCTGGACGAATGGTATGCACCTACAATTCAGTGTAAAGCCGGGCCATCTCAATTGCCGATAGAACAGCCTGCCACCCCTTGTTCCCGGCTTTTGTTCCGCATCGCTCAATGGCATGCTCAAGATTGTTTGCACATACCACCCCGTTAATGACAGGCAACGAAGTTTCCATTGCGGTTTTGGCAAGAGATCGAGATACCTGAGTGTTTATCAGTTCAGCGTGAGGAGTGGCGCCTTGCACAACGGCGCCGAGGGCAACAATGCAACTGTACTCTCCCCCTTTGGCCAGCTTGTCCACAACCAGCGGTACCTCGTTGGCGCCTGGCACCCAGGCAACACTGATATCATCGTCCTTCCCTCCGTGTCGCACAAAACAGTCTCTTGCGCCCTCAAGCAACTGGCGCGTAAGAAAATCGTTAAAACGACTTATTACAACAGCGATCTTCAGCCCATCCGCCGTCAGTTTTCCGGAAAATTCTTTCATCTGTTCCTCCTTATTTTAACTTCGGTTCTGGTAAGAAATCCGGACTCTTATCTGTCTAACTGACCATTTGACAGGTGGTTAGAGTAGATGTCCGGTTCTCCCCCCCTCTATGTGAACATGTGGCCCATCTTGTCTCTCTTCGTGCTCAGGTACTTTTGGTTCTCTTTCGTCCAGGCGACGGGTATCGTCACCCTTTCGACAACTTCCAAACCATAACCTTCCAGTCCCACGAGTTTTTTTGGATTGTTCGTGAGCATCCGTATCCGGCTCACTCCGAGGTCACACAGTATCTGTGCGCCTATCCCGTAATCCCTCAAGTCCGCCGGAAAGCCCAGATGCTCGTTGGCCTGTACTGTATCCATACCTTTTTCCTGTAATTCATAGGCGTGTATCTTATTGGAAAGACCGATGCCTCTGCCCTCCTGACGCATATACAGCACAACTCCCCTGCCCTCTTCGGCTATCATGCGCATGGCGGCATGAAGTTGAGATCCACAATCGCAGCGCAATGAACCGAAAACATCCCCCGTAAGACATTCGCTGTGAACACGAACGAGCACGGGAGAATCTTCACCCACCTCGCCCATGACCAACGCAACATGGCTATGCCGTTCCACGGCCGATTGATACAGTCTCAATTCAAATTCCCCGTATTGAGTCGGTAGTCTGACCGACCTGATGTATTCAATAAGACGCTCTTTCTTGCGCCTGTACGCTATAATATCCGCAATGCTGACAATTTTCAGTCCATGCTCATCGGCGAAACGCTGGAGGTCTGGAAGCCTTGCCATCGTTCCGTCTTCATTAAGTATCTCACAGATGACTCCCGCAGGTTTCAATCCCGCAAGCCGCGCCATGTCGACGGATGCTTCCGTATGCCCGGCACGTCTAAGTACGCCGCCATCCTTTGCTTCCAGGGGGAAGACATGCCCCGGACTCACCAGATCTTTTCCCGTGGAGCGCTCATCTACCAACCTGGCTACAGTCTCAGATCTGTCGTAGGCGCTTATGCCAGTGGTTATACCTTCGGTAGCGTCTACAGATTCCATGAACGCGGTATCGAATCTGTCCCCGGGGCCACGCAATGCCATACGTGAAAGGCCCATCCTCTCAAGTTGCCCGGCAGTGAGCGAAACACAGATCAATCCTCTTCCATGTTTTGCCATGAAGTTGATTTTTTCAGGGTCGGCTTTCTCCGCTGCCATGACAAGGTCGCCTTCATTTTCCCTGCGCTCGTCGTCAGTAACAACAATAAGTTCTCCGCGTCGTATTGCAGCAATACCTTCTTCTACACTATTCAAATTTCCTGTCATAATCTTTCCATCCAATAAAAAACCCGAAGACAACAGTCTTCGGGTATACTTTTTTGTCATACTCCTTATTGGAAAATGACTTGCCCTCTCCCATCCAGACTTTACTGTCGGTCGTGTAATTACAACACGTCAATCCTGATACGCAGGACTCGCGGACTTTTACCGCCGGTTGGGAATTTCAGGGCAACTTTTATCGAAGCCCCGATCACCCGGTCCCGAAGACACTTAAATTAAAAAATATACATCAGCCCCTTTGCCGATGCAAGCAGCAATTTTCAATCTCAAGCCGGGCGATAGTGTTCAAGCAGTCTTCAAGTGTAGCGTTGGCTTGCAGAGCGAATCTTTAGCCCGCATATCTCACAGGATTTCGTAGGGAGAGCATGGAAAGTGTTGCTGCGGGGGCGCG
>CAYSRM010000045.1:0-13059 GCA_964433435.1 uncultured Victivallales bacterium | reverse complement strand
TAAAGGGTTTTTACTTCGCAGTCTTGCAGGCCAGCGGGAGCTGTGCTCAATGATTTGACGATATTCTGCCATTTTTACAGTATCTATGGCTTGCTTTTGCCGGGGAGCCATTTCCTCCACTACTGACGACCAGAAAGAACATTGTTTAAAACTTTGGCCGCAACTGCACGATTCGTTGTGTTCCACGCCCCGATCCCAGAAAAAACGGGCCGTTTCGCCAACGACAGTACAATTAAAAAAACCGCCTATTAAACGGCTGACCATGGTGGTGCCGCTTCTATCTGTTCCTGTTATGTAAAGCAGTTTCATAGTTTATAGCCTTCCGCACCGGTCGTATAGTCCAGCACTAGAGCATCATATAGCTTAACAAGTATGAGCATTCGCCTATGTCATGCAGGCCAAAGTATGCATTTTTTGTAGCGCTCATTAAAATATAAATGTTACGATTACTAAATTGGCTTGCCACTAATGATAAACTTGTTATGAAGTTTTGCCAACAAGGCACTAAATTTACTACACAGCCCCCTTTTTCCCGGGAGATAGGTACCCCCAGGCGTTTGCGGCTGCGGGCAGTGCATGGAATGTAGAGGCGTAGATATGAAACAGCACGACAATACAAAAATATACCTTCCTACTGGTATCGAAAGGAAGTTTATTGCAGTACTGCTTTTTCTCGCCATCCTGTGGTTGACAAGCAAGGCATTTTCTGCAGGACGGTATGAGCTGATGGTAGTAGCGATGGTCCTTCCTTTTGTGGCAATTCTGGCGGGAAAACTAAGTTGGTTGACTGCTGTCACGCTGGGTCTGTTCCTGTCAAGATTTTACGTTCCGGCCCTCCCAAAGTCCATGGAGCTGTATCATGTGTTTGCTTTGCTTCTGCTTCCCCTTCTTGGCGCAGCATATTGCATGCGGCCGCCCGAGATATCAGGTCCTCTTAGTCAAAAAGCAATGGCAATCGGATTCCTGGCTATTATTGGAATTACGGTATACGCTCGCGGATTCGGCATGTCTTTTCTGGGAAGCGAGAGCTGGGGCGGAGCGTCATACATATATATGAGTGTAGCCATTATGCTTCTTTTTTTAAGCGATGCTGTCGTTTTAAGTCAGCGCCAGTGGAAGTGGGTATTGATACTTCTTTTTGGCGGCGCATCCATGGTTGCACTGGTATCTTTCCTGTATTTTGTTTCAAACGGCAGAATAATACTCCCTTACCATTTTATCCGCGCAGGAGAATCAGGGATACAGACAAACCTTGATGTTTTGCTCACCGGAAGTGAACATGTCTTCCGAATCCAATCCGCCAAAGAGATGTTCTACCTGCTGGTTCTTTCACTTGCTTTTTTAAACTATAGAGGCTGGAGAAAGCTTGTAATATGGGGGTGTACAGTAATAGCGGTCATCGGCATCGGCATATCGGGGCATAGAGCGTCAGTAATATCTTTTTTCATCTTCCTGTTTAGCTACGGGGTTTTAAATGACCGCCGTTTCCCCGTTCGTCCTCTTATGTTAATGCTCTCTGGATCGGCGGTTATGATACTGGTGTTTGCTCAGTGGGGCACCTTTTTCCCGCTGGCGACTCAGCGGGCCTTCTCATGGCTGCCATTTGCTGATATTTCCTATGTAGCTGAGCAGTCTGCTCTCGACACACTTGGAAGGTTTGATATGTGGCGCGTGCTTGCGACCGATTTTCTTCCTCGCTATTGGCTTGTTGGCCGTGGCTTCGCTTTCAGAGCACAAGACTTGCTGGCTGTAACAAGCACTGGCCATTCGGCACTAGCTTCATTCATGATCACTAATAACTACCATAATGGCCCGCTTGTACTTCTGGTCAACCTGGGGGTTGGCGGCCTCTTTTTCGGGTATGCGCTTCTTTTAGGAGGGGCGCTGAGGCATTATAAGTTGCTTAAAGAAGAATGGATCAACAACAATTTCGCACAATATCACAAAGTAATGCTGTCGCTGTTTATTACGAGTATAATAGCCCAAACTGCGGTTGGTTGCGGAGACTGGATCACTCGCCCTCTGGTCTTCCTGATTATTCTTGAAGGGCTTTACAGGACCAACAGGTGGGAATTAAGCAGGGCGGGCGCTGTAAGCGTTCAAAAAAGCTCCAGCAGGAGAAACGCCGGAACAGTTCCCGACAATCGTCTTGCAGACTGACTTCCTGTAATCCTGGAATCGGGCTGCAAAGGGATGGGACAATGGAAGAATCCGGAAAAATATCAACTTTTGATGTTCTTGGTCTGGGTATTGCGGCAACTTCTCCGAAAGATGTCGCAACTCATCTGGAGTGGTTTATCCGTTCCGGGCGCAGAGGTTTCATCACTTTAACCGGCGTCCACGGAGTCATGGAGTCCCGGGATAAACCTCTTGTAAAGGCTGCCCATGAGCGGGCGTATATGCGGCTTCCCGACGGTATGCCCCTGGTTGTTGCCGGCCGATTGAAAGGCTTCAGGAACACGCGCCGTTGTTTTGGTCCCGATATTATGTTGAAGCTTATGGATAGGTCGCGGAAAACTGGATGGAAACATTTCTTCTACGGTGGACAACCAGGTATTGCCCAGGAACTAAAGGGAAAAATGGAGGAAAAGTACCCCGGAGTGAAGATTGTCGGAACTTTCTGTCCTCCGTTTAGAGAATTGCAACAAGACGAAAAGGACGACTTTAAAAAACAGATCTACCTGAGCCAGCCTGATATAGTGTGGGTTGGTTTGAGTACTCCAAAACAGGAACTGTGGATGGCCGAGTTTATTGAAATATTGAACGTGCCTTTGATGATGGGGGTAGGCGCCGCATTTGACTATAATTCCGGTCATTTGCGGAGGGCGCCTGCATGGATGCAGGTTTGTTGCCTGGAATGGCTTTACCGGCTGTGTCTTGAGCCAAAAAGGTTGTGGAAACGCTATCTGATGAACAACCCGCGTTTTCTCGCCTACATTCTTAAGGATGCTGTTGCAAAATCCGGCAAACAGGTATCGAGCGGTAGACATGGGTGATATAATAATAGATTGAAGTTGCGGCGGGAGAATGAATCATTGCCGGTTTGAGGGCCATGGTTAGTTTCTGGAGACCATTTGTAAACATTTTTCAGCATTTGAGGGAGAAAACTTATAAGGAACATTCGAACTACTATTAGACGCTAATGGATAAGATCTTACGACTGCCACTGCGCGCACGGAAAGAGTGAAGATTGACGTCTTCTTAGACCTTTTGCTAGCTGTATGTCTGTCGGTTGTTTTCAACCATTCGTGTACATTAGTGTTCATTCGCGGTTCCCATGCTGCCGGATTCAGAAATCGATGAAAAAAATCAGTGTAAAAAATAAAACGAATCTCCTCCAGTTAGCTCTTTGCGCGGTCATTATTATTCAGATGATTGTCCTGTATGTCTTCTGGGGCAACGCAACGCACGTTGATCAATTCGGGAGTTCGGTGTTCGGCTGGATGATAAGAAGATGGACCGCGTCCACTGTCCGGCTAGGTACTGTTTCACACGGCTGGATCGTGCCTTTTGTGAGCTTGTACGCCATATGGCGTCGGCGTGATCATCTGAAAAAAAGCGTGAAACAGGTAGAGTTCAAAGCTCTATGGCTGGTTGCTCTGGCGCTTCTGCTGCATTGGTTTGGATTCCGCGGTCAGTTCCCGAGGCTTTCCCTGGCGAGTCTGATTCTTCTTCTCTGGAGCGCTCCGCTGGTTTTGTGGGGATGGCAGACTGCCAGGCATTTGATTTTCCCAGCGGCTTACCTGATTTTCTGTATCCCGCTTAACTTTCTAGATACTTTGTCATTTCCTCTGAGAATGTTTGCCACAAAGATTACTATAGGTGTTCTCAACGGTATTGGTATCAAAGCCCTGCGCGATGGTACGGCAATCTACTCAACTGCTGGCGGAGGCTTCAGCTTCGATGTTGCAGATCCGTGCAGCGGTATCCGTTCGCTTCTCGCTCTAACCGCTTTGACTGCTGCTTACGCGGCCTTGACGCAGAAGAGACTAATGGCCAAATGGACGATTTTCGTCCTTGCTGTGCCCATTGCAGTGCTTGCCAATATCTTTCGTATTGTGACAATCGCGCTGGTTGCAGAGACGTTTGGCGCTGAACATGCGCTTAGCTTTTATCATGATTATTCCGGTTATGTTGTTTTTATTCTGGGTGTGCTGATTCTTGTAACGGCCGCCGGGGTGGTTCACCGATATGTCGACAAATAGAAGAACAATGGCACTGATAATCGTTGCGGGTTTGTTTGCGGCCGTACAGTTAGTTTTATGGCAGACACCCCCGGTTGAGGTTTCGAACAAGTTGGGGATAATGGAGAAATTGCCCCCTAAGATTGGGCTTCTTGAGGCAGAAAATATTCTTTATTGTCAGAACCCCCAGTGCGGACGCAGTTTCAGGGAGTCTGTTATTTCCAAAGATGCTGATGCTTGTTCTTTATGCGGATCAGAATTGGGACACATGAGTCCTGGAGAAAAAAACCTGTTTCCAGAAGACACAACAGTTCTGCGCAAACTGTATTCCGGAATGGGCGGCAATGCGTACTTAGTCACCATAGTTATCGCGGGGAAGCAAAGAGTCAGCATACATCGCCCTCAGATTTGTCTCAGGGGTCAGGGGTATAACGTGCTTGATCAAGAGAGCATTCAGGTAGGTGACGGCCGAGAGAGTTCTTTTCGTGCCTCTATGCTGGAAATCGTTGAAGAGCGGGTTGCGGGGGGGGGCGCGTTGCTGACGCAGAAACAGAGAACAACGAGAATGCTATACTGGTTTGTCTCGGCAAAGAGACAGACGCATAGCCATTATCTGCGGATGTTTCATACACTGATTGGGCGGGTGATTCACGGACGAGTTTACAGGTGGGCTTACATTTCGATCGTTCAAAGCCGGGCTACTAAAAACAACATGGCGGAGCTTGACGACTTCGCCGCTGAACTGAACTGGCGAATCAGGCCAATTTCGGCATGTTTCTGAACCCGGGGACGTCATTTATCAAACACCACCCTATTGTCGGCAAGATGTTGCAAGACATGTAACAATAGTGAAGAATACATGTCAGCGGCCTCAGTGTCCATTATGAGGGATTTTCAGAGGACTTGCCCTATTGATGCATATAGAGGAACTTTTAAAGTACAATTTTCAGTAGGGGACGAGATTCAGTTCTTGGCTTGACAAAAACTTTTGGGATTGAATATAAAATAAAACAACAAAGAGTTGTTATGCTTCTCGCAAGCTGTAGTTTTTTACCACTTCCACGAAGATTATGTGCTAGGTTTCATGAAAGGAAATAACGACTCTATTTAGAATAGCAACTTCTGATTCTTATCTATAAACGGACGGGCAATATAGCACCATGTCGATGCGATTCAGCTTAAAGAAATATGGGAATCCAGTATTTGTCGAAACTGGCACTTTTAGAGGCGCTGGAGTCAAAGCTGCACTACGAGCAGGATTCCAGACAATCTATAGTATCGAACTTGTACCGGAGCTTTATGCTGAATGCTCCGCTAAGTTCGAGAAGGAGATTGCGGGGGGAAGAGTAAAACTTATCTTAGGAGACTCGGTCAGAGAACTTGAAGGTATCCTTGAGGGTATAACCCGGCGCACCACTTTCTGGCTGGATGCCCATAGTATGGAGCACAACCGAGGTCGCATAGAAGGTGAATTGCCATGTCCTTTGTACGTTGAATTGGAGACAATCGCCAGACATGCCATAAAGGATCATACCCTGTTGATTGATGATGTTCGTCTTATCGAAAATCCAAGCGCTTGGGGAGGGCATGATGTAACAAAACGCGGATTAGTTGATCGGATCATGGCCATCAACCCGGCTTACACAATAGCTCTTGAAAGGGGCTACAGGAATGGCGATGTCTTGGCAGCATTTACCCATCGAAACAACTCTCCAGCAGTTGTGTTGGATAAATGCATCATAGAATCCAAGAGTTTTATTCGACGCGTTGCTGCAAAGTTGCGATCAAGCGAATACAAGCTAGCTTGATCTGTTCATAAAAAACGACTAGCAACTCGCTGCACCTTGTATCTTCGGCAAACCTGGCGCGCGAAGAAATCAGGGTAATTGGCCATTTATTGTTTTTTTCGGCTTGGCATTCTTCTTGCGACTACATGGAGACAGACTAAGGGCATGAATTCAACTCATAACAACGATAAAATGTATTTCTATATCAAGATCAACCAAAGTGGGCTTACAGACCAACTGATGCAGTTCTGTTGTTTCCACGTGCTCGGCTATTATATGAACCTATCCTATTTGCATTTGCCCTTGCATTCGCATCGAAGCGAGACATCTTTTTTTGCAGTTTTGGCAGGGAAGATAGAGCGAAAACTCATAAATAGAAGAATACAGCTCTGCAGTAAGCCCGGCGACCACGGGTTTGTTCGGCTTGAAAGGGTTGGTGTCAGTTTACTGCTTCAGTGCTGTTCTTCATATAAACGTCTCTTTATGTCGGATATATTTGATTTCTTGGGAATAAATGCAGCGTTTTTTAAAAGAAGTTCGAAGTGGCCTGAGGATTACGAAGTTGTAGAAGTTGTTTTGAGCGATGAAATACTTTTAAGAGCCAGTGTAGAAGATTTTGACGGGCTCATCAAATACGTATCGGGACTGTTGCAAAAAAGGGGAAGAGATGCTCCAGTTATTGCTGATTTCAGCTTAGCGCCCGGTGGGGGGAGGCGGTTCTTTCGCTTTTTGCTGTCGCATTTGAATTACGATAACAAATCTGTTGAGACTCTCCTTAACCTGCGCGATATGTATCGTGATGCCCGGCAGTTAAGGCCGCATCCCGATAAGTATGAACCCAATAAGACAAGGTTATTGGTTCATATTCGGCAGGGAGATACGGCTGTTTTGAATACTCCTTGGGGAACACTGCTTCCTGTTCGAGCCGGGAACAACAGATTCATGCGGGAATGTTACACCCTTGATTCCGCAGTGCGAGAGGAATACGGCAATGACGTTTTTCGGCCGGGCGAAGTATACAGAGTTGTGAAAAAGCTTGTCTGTGATGACCTGTTGCCGTGGAGTTGCCTGGTTTTCTCCGATGGCTATTCCGCCGCCTTTCGCAAGGTCTTCACAGAAGGCAAGAGACTGATCAGCAAAGAGAAGCGCAAAAATCTTAAGGCATATTCCCGGAAATATGCCGAAAATGAATTTGGAATCTTTCGCAATATTCCTGGGGTCAAGCTGTTCGTGGGAGAAGACCGGGAGAAGCTTAAAAATTTGATACATTCCGTTTTTCTTGCTGATGTAATAGTCACGACTTCGCAACAAAGAATGATACCCAAGCTGGTTTCGTTCTATTTTAACGGCGAGAATATGCCTTTATTGATTATTTTGCATAAAGGTGTGGAGCCTGACTGGTCTGATCTGTTTGTTGGCCGCCCGGATAAACTTGTTTTTTTTAGTGTAGAAGAGGGGCGATGTCAGGAGTTGAAAACAAGAATCAAACGGCATAGTTTTAGTAATCCAAAGAAGGAAACCATTTAACCTGCATATATCACAGAATTCCTGCTGCGAGCGCGGATAGCACCACTGCGAGGGCACGAATTGGCAAAACACCAGATTGCAGTATGCCTATACGGCTGCTCCAGCCCTTCATCAATGTGCGTCCCCCGAAGCAGCGAGTTTCGCGTTCTAACTTCGCAATCATAATTCAGCGCGAGTACCCCGGGCCAGTTCTGCCAGCAGGGCAATCGAGCACCAGGCTTTGACACAAGCCGATAAACTGGTAATCGGCTCTATACCATTTTTTCAGGTTTCGAATTGCGACGTCACTTAGCAGTGATTTGTCCGACTTACTGCTCTTGTGGGCAAGATTCTGGTTGCCGGGTAACTGAATGTTCCCGGGAAATCCCAGTATGGACCTTAGAGTTTCAAAGTCCTCCGACAGACGTTCCTGAAAACCGATAAAAATGATGTCGTTAGTGCGTGACCGGAAGTATTGTTCATTCTTGAACCAGTACCAGAACGACTTATTTACGTGTGCAATGCTTTTCATGGCATGAACAGCCGCTTCCCTTTCGTTGGGAGAGGAAAGAGCCGATGCGAGGTCATCAGGCGTTTTGAATCGGTGGAATGCGGTCTTTTCATCCCTGTTCCACGCATTGGAGTATCTCGGATAGCCTTGGCGCTGTCTGCTCAAGAAGCCGCTGACGAAACGGCTTGCCGGGTTTCTTAGACAGAAAAAAACCTTCTCCCCAGCGGGAATGTCTTCAAGCACTACTCGATGAGGATGAAAAAATAACAAGTAGCGACTGTTATGTTCATCCCATGATTGCAGAGCATATTTGATGGCGGTGCCGCCGGTCTTGCCGATATGAAGAAAATGAACGAATTGTTTTCCGGCATACCTGCCGCGAAAGCACTTTATCTGTTTTTGCATATATCCTGTCGTGACTTTTACTGGCCCCGCCGGACGTTTTCTGAAGATTTTGTGTATATTCATGCTTATTCAAAGTTTTCTGCGGGCTTCTTAGAGTATATACGATATGCTCTTTCTTCCGGCATCCACGCCAAAGCCGATTACCTGAAAAGCGAAGCGTGAAAATTCCAGCAAGAGAAGCAGGCCTTCGCAACTCATCCCGATCATGTCGTTTTTCGCCTCTCTGTTTTCTTTGCCTTTCAAGATTATTTCACTTATTACAGCTTCATATCTTTTTCCAGAACGGCAGACAGTTTACGTTTTTTTTTCGCATGAATCAACTTTGCCCGGAAATAGAGGGATTTGCGCTATTTGCAAATCCTCGAGGGCAAGCTTTGTGCAGCAAGCGAAGTCTGGACTCGTGACTCTTTGTCCTTGAACCCTGCTCCGTGATTTGTGACCTCGAAGTGGTATTATCCTAGCTAGCAGTAGGAGTTCTGTGAGAACTTCGGGTGAGGTCCTGGCTTTATAGGTATTGGAATCTTCTGGAGTTCCCGCATGCTTTTGGCTAAATTTTTTTAAACATCCAAATATGCGAAATTCGGGCTAAACTTTCTCAGCAATATTTGCTGACTGCTTATTATGAGGCTTAAGGCCAAAATTATACCATATGTTCTTTTTGTCTTGATGGTAGGCGCGCTTCTTTTTCCAGTTTTCATGAAAGGGAAAATATGTGCGCCACTGGATATTATAGTCAATCTCTATGAGCCTTGGGCCGGTGACAGTGAAAGTATCACTGTGAAGAATCATTACGCCACTGACTCACCTCAACAGTACCTCTTGTATCTTGACCACATGAGAGAGAGTTACCAGCAGGAGGGACAGCTTGGCTGGAATTTTTTGAAAAATTGCGGAACTCCTGCATATGCCAATACAATGGCCGTACCTTTCGGCCTGGCCCAGCAGTTGACGCGGTTCCTTCCCCTGTGGCAGGCGTGGCATATTGCAGTCGCTGTACAGTACTTTGTTGCACTCATCGGGATGTTTATCTTTCTAAGGGGCCAGGGTTGTAAAAAAGCTCTTTCTGTTCTGGGTGCGGTTGCGTTCGCATTCTGCGCACATTTTGCCGTCTGGCTGTACCATCTCTGGGCCGCTGGGTTGGTGTGGCTGCCCTGGGTTTGCTGGGCTTTGTATAAGATGCGCGAGAAGTCCAGATGGGGGCTAGCAGCACCTCTGCTGCTGAGTCTGGCATTTTTGGGTGTACATCTGCAATATGCGTTCTTCCTGGTGATTGCAACAACATGCCTGGGATCGGCATGGATGCTGGAGGATTGGTCGAAGGGAGGCAGGCGCAGAGTTAGGCCGATTCTACAGTGCATCGGTATTGATGTCCTTGCTGTCGGGGTTGCTGCTGTGATGTTTGTGCCGTCGATCTTGGCATATGTGAATACTCTAAGGGCCGGTATGGTTAGGGGCCTGGCGCCATATCCACATGGTATTCTGTCACCCTTGCTCAATCTGCTTGTTTATCCGGCATTCCTTTTTCCGCAGATAGTGGGAAGCCCTCAAACATTTGATGTTTCAAAAGTCTTCGCTTTTAATCTCATGGATATGCCCTACTTCGGGTCTGTGCTTGTTGCGCTTGCTTTCATAGGAATCTTTCAGGCGAGGCTGAGTGCTCCGGCAAAGTTTCTTACGGTCGCTGGCCTGATACTTCCCCTCACTCCCCTTGTCGGGTTTTTGTATCACAGAGTCCTGATTCTTTTTTCTTTTGGTGGTATCTGGCTTTCCGTCGAATTTTTACAGAATGCCGGGGACTGGAAGTGGAGACGTGTACGAATTTGCCTGCAATGGCTTTTTTTGCTGGGCACGGTGTTGCTTATGGGCGCCAGCGTTGCCGTAGATTTTCTTGAGAAAAGCATTTTTGACGTATTGTGGGGGATCGTAGTGCCGGAAGTACAGTCCCATCGTTTTGGTGCGCGGCCCGGCTGGTTCGCAGCAAGGCTTGCACAATTTCTTGCAGAGATGCGGATCTGGCATCCCCGCATTCTATGGCCCTGGCTTATATTCGGTATTTCAATCTGGGTGATGCGATTCAGAAAACGAGCTTTTTTCGGATGGGTGATGACCGGTCTGGTTTTTATGCAGTTGTGGTTATATGATCGGGAATGGATCGTTTTTAATGATCCGCTGAATGAACATAAGTCGATATATCCCCGGACAGAAGAAGTTGTCGCCATACAGGAAGAAGTCGGCCCGGTCGGACGAGTCCTGGTTGCCCAAAAGCCTGGTCGTCTGCCGCTGTTTCCATTGAATTCAATATCGTACTTAGGTGTTCCGTGCGTTGTAGGTTACGACAGCATCGTACCTAACGGGATTCAGGACAATGTTCCCATGTGGCCCGTAGTTGGGAAAACTTTGCCTTCGGCCCACAAACTTGGTCGAAAGGGGGTCAGTCATCTTATCACCTTTGCAGAAGATGATCATCCGCATTCCGGTTGGAGACCGATCAGGGAGTCTGGCAAAATATCAATATATAGCAACGAGTACGCAATGGCTTGGTACCGGGTCAAGGGACCGGGAGGGATCAGGTCCGTTAAGCCGTCATTGCATGAGCACAATAGGCGTAGACTCATCGTTCCCGCCGGAACATCCAAAGTGATGCTGAAAGAGAACTGGGATGAAGGCTGGCAGTTCCGAATTGATAACGGAAAATGGCGCTATATGGAAAAAGCTCAGGATCGGTCTATGTTTGCGAAATTTTCTCCGCCAGGCAACAGGACTATCTACGAAATGCGATATAGACCGCGTGCGCGCCTATTGGGTATCACTATCTCTCTGGTTTCCGTTCTGGCCTATGCCGCCTGGTGTTGGTGTTTCCTGCGGAAAAGGGAAAAAACAGGCGGCAAGCAGTATGTGTAACATTATGGATGTTTTAGGCGCAACAGGTGTGGCCTGATTTCAACTGATGCTCATGCTTTTGTGACGTTTTCTGCCTTTCTGCATACGCCCCTTGTATCCACAACGGCGGGGAGCCGTGCAGCCAGCTCATCATGATTCACCGCGTCATGGGCGGTTGCAATCAGGGCGATGTCGAAGTTTTCCCTCGTAATTTCCTTCCATTCGACGCTTTTCAGTCCGGCGAGGTCGGAGTGTTCCCTGGAGGGTTTTATAACCGGGCAGTAAGGATCATAATAAGAGACCTTTGCCCCGTACGAGAGAAGTTTTTTCCACAAAACGTATGAAGGGCTTTCCCGCTCGTCGTCCACGTTTTTCTTATATGCGAGCCCCACAATAAGAACACGGGAGTTTTTAAGGGCCCGGCCGTTATTGTTGAGAGCTATCATGGTTCTGCTGATCACGTAGTCCGGCATGTTCGTGTTTATTTCACCCGCAAGCTCTATAAAACGGGTGGAAGTTCCGCTTTCGCGGGCCTTCCATGTCAGATAAAAAGGATCAATAGGTATGCAGTGACCGCCCAGGCCGGGGCCGGGATAAAACGGCATGTAGCCGAACGGTTTTGTTTTTGCTGCTTCGATTACCTCCCAGATATCAATATTCATCTGATCAAAGATGATCTTCAATTCATTGACCAGCGCGATATTCACCGATCGGAAGATGTTTTCCATCAGCTTGGTTGCTTCGGCGGCGCGGCAGGTAGATACAGGCACAGTCCGGCAGATGATGCAATCGTACAGTGTCCGGGCTACCTCAAGAGAGTCGTTATCTATTCCTCCGACTACTTTTGGAATAGTAGACGTGGAGAAGTCTTTGTTGTTCGGATCTTCTCTTTCGGGTGAAAAGGAAACAAAGAAGTCATCTCCAGCTTTGAGCCCGCAGTCCCGTTCGAGCGCAGGAATCAGCACCTCCTCGGTGGTTCCAGGATAAGTTGTTGATTCAAGAATAATAAGCTGGTTCTCGCACAAATGGGGGCTGATCTGCCGGGCAGTGTCTTCCACATAGCTCAGGTCAGGGTCGCGGTGCGTCGTCAAAGGGGTGGGAACACATATCAGAATAGCGGCGCATTCCCTGATTCTCGCGAAATCCGTTGTCGCATTGGCTTTTGGATTGTCCGTGATATCGTTGACAATCGTTACTGCGTCAATGTGGCGTATGTACGATTTGCCTTCGCAGAGGCTGTTTATTTTAGTGGCGTCGACATCAAAGCCGATCACGGGAAAACGGGCCCTTGCGAATTCCAATAGCAGGGGCAAACCCACATAGCCCAGGCCTATCACGCCGATAACGGCTTCACGATCGTCAATGTTTTTTATGAGATCCTGTTTCATGATCCAGGAGATTAGCCTTTCCCTTTGCAGAAATCAAGAGTTGTGTGGGGAGGACAGAAGAGAAACTACGAAAGACGCTGAAGGGCGCGAAAAAGGTTTTAACAAAAAAAGACGGAGGGAAGGAATGTTCAACGCGGCCGCCATCGAGGTAGGTGCGGCGTGGTTAAAGGTTTCTGAGTTGCCCGGCATCATTTCTTTGATCAGTTGCACTGTGTAAACCCTGCCAAGGACGCGTTGCACAATTGACTTCGAGCCGTCCAGTTGGTAATCTCGCTTCATGTTGGGAAAACTGGAAATTGTCGGATTGAGGCGGCTGGCAGGGGAAACCGGATTCCTATCAGCAGCTGGCAGGAAGGAGATGATCTGGATATGGAGTCACTCAAAGCTGTTTACGAGGA
>CAYSRM010000044.1:0-13496 GCA_964433435.1 uncultured Victivallales bacterium | reverse complement strand
ATTCACGAGATCCAGATTGATCCTGAGAAGATCGGGGCGCTTATAGGTCCGGGAGGCAAAAATATCCGGCGGATAACAGAGACGTCGGGAGCTCAGATTGATGTGGAGCCGGATGGCAAGGTCAGCATCTTTGCAACGGACAAGGAGGCCATGGATATGGCGGTTCGGGAAGTACAGCTTACGACCGCAGAGCCGGAAGAGGGAGTGATATACAACGGTATAGTCAAAGGCGTTAAGGACTTTGGCGCATTCGTGGAGATTTTCCCCGGCACTGAAGGACTGGTTCACATCAGCGAGCTGGCGGATTTTCGTGTAAATAAGGTTGAAGATATCTGTCAGGTCGGCGATCAGATGTGGGTTAAATGCATCGGGATTGATGATCGCGGTCGAGTGCGATTAAGCAGGAAAGCCGCAATGGCCGAAAAGGACAACGAAGACGAATAACCCGAAACCGTCCGGTTGTTGGTTGCCGGCAGAGGTTATCCACCACCATGATCCGGTCAAGACAGTTTCTGTCGTTAAGTACAATGAGTGCCGCGGAGACTGTGCGCCAACCGGTGTTGTTATTGTTGACCAGTATGTGTGTGCTGGTCTCGGGCATGGTTCCGCTGATACACCTTTTCCAGTTCGGGGAGGGAGGAAAGCTTGCCAGGGACAGCTCGCTTTCCCTTCATTTTTTTCTGGGTCTTTTTGTGGTTGGTTTTGCCGCCTGCACTACTCTTTCGCGGGAACTGAATGACGATACGGCAGATGCGGTGTTGAGCAAACCGGTGAGCCGGGAACTTTTTTTTACCGCGAAGTTTGCTGGAATACTTATAATCGTGTTGCTTTTTTCCGCTTCAGCCTGCCTGGCGACACTGCTCAGCGAACGGGCTGCGGAAAAATTTTCCTGGAGCGCAGGCGCCCAGGGGTACGTCCTTGACTCCAGGGCTGCTCTGGTTACGGTTTTTGCCGTTATAATAGCCTATGGCATGAGCGCGATAGTAAACTATAAGACGAATCGTTCCTTCGGTGCGTCTGTTATGTATTTGCTTCCGGCAACACTTCTGGCCGGGTCAGTGTTTCTGGCTTTTTTTGACCGCACCGGCCGCTTGAGTTCCTTTTCTTTTCGTTTTGACTGGCGCATCATTAATGCTTCGGCGCTTGTGACAATAGGGCTGGCGGTAATAGGCGCTGTGACGCTTGCTCTTTCTTCCCGGTTGAACACTGCCTTGACATTGCTTGTTGTGGTAGGATTGTTTTTTCTGGGTCTTATGAGCGAGTGGCTCTTCGGAAGGTTTGCCGACCGCAGCTTTGTTGCGGATTTGCTTTACAGGTTGCTTCCGGACTGGCAGCACTTCTGGCGCGCGGACGATTTGACAGGAGGCGGCAGGATTAGTCGTGGCTACCTGCTTAATGCGGTGTTATATGCCGGCTTTTACATTGCCGGCGCGCTTTGTGCAGGAATACTTTTGTTCCGAAATAGAGAGCTGAAATAGCATAATGAGCAAGCGGGCTAGCAGTTCTATGATGAATACACGCAGTGAAACGGCGGTGACAATATGAATAACAGTATGCAGTCGGCCATCGAGATGCGGAAAGTTACAAAGATTTTCCGTGATTTCTGGAGAAGACCGAAGGTCAAAGCGGTTGATGGTCTGAATTTTACGGTAAGGCGAGGAGAAATTTTCGGCCTTTTGGGTCCTAACGGATCAGGCAAGAGCACAACCATTAAACTGTTGCTTGGCCTCCTTTTTCCGGATGAGGGTGATATTTCCGTCCTGGGAGCGCCTCCGCGCAGTGTAAGTGTGAAAGAAAAAATCGGCTATCTTCCGGAAGAGTCTTATTTGCATAAATACCTGACCGCGAGGGAGGCGCTGCAATTTTACGGACGTCTGTTTGAAATAGGCAGAACCGATCTCAATCGAAGGATAGAGGAGTTGCTTGCAATGGTAGGCCTGATTCGCGATGCGGACAGACCAATCAGCGAGTTTTCCAAGGGTATGGCCAGGCGGGCAGGTCTGGCCCAGGCATTGATCAATAATCCAGAGCTGATTATTCTTGATGAACCGACTGCGGGACTGGATCCGATTGCCTGCCGGCGTGTTAAAAGACTGCTAGGCGATTTGCGCCTTCAAGGGAAGACAATTGTGCTGTCTTCCCATCTACTTGCAGATGTTGAAGACGTTTGTGACAACATCGCTATTCTTTACTCCGGCCGCACCAGGGCGCAGGGTGGAGTTAAAGAGTTGCTGGAAGAAACGGGACGCATCAGGCTTAATGTTCCGGCCATGGCCGAAAGGGATTTTAGATCTCTGATCAAGATTGCCGCGAAAAAGACCGGAGAGGAGCCGATTGTCGATCATCCTTCAATCAAGCTCGAGGATTTCTTTGTCAGAGTTTTTGAGGATGTTTCCGCAAAGACAGAAGGCGCGCCCGCTTCCGGGCAGGAAGGTGTGCCTTCATTTCTACGTCAAGCCGGTTAACCTGGGTACAGTTATGTGGCGACGAATATCTGCAATAGCAAAGGACACTGTCAGAAAGCAGGCGAGATCGGGGACAGTGGCCTGTACGGGCGTGTTCTTGATGCTTTCAGTAGCTGCTGTCTCGCTGTCAATTCAGGGTGACGGGGTTCTTGCCGGTGAGCTGTCGGTGATGATCAGGTATTCCCTTGCAGTTGCACTTCTTGTTCTGGCGGTGGTTACGCTATGGGTTTCGTGCGGCGCGGTTTCCAGAGAAGTGGCCGACCGGAGAATACATGTTGTTGCCACAAAGCCTGTGCGGAAGATTGAAATCTGGCTCGGCAAGTGGGTTGGGATAATGGCGCTGAATTCCATCGCCCTGGCGGCGGCATTTCTGCTGGTTTATGCAGTTGTATCTGTGAGAATGGCATCTGAGACAAACGGAGGCCAGATCCGCCGCGCGAGGACAAAGGTAGTGACAGCGCGCCGGGCATTTGCGCCGATCAACACGGATTTCACGCGCAAAGCGAGAGAAAAGCTCGAAGAGTTAAGGAGGAACGAAGACATACCTTCGGACGTGACTGACCGCGAGATTGTTGCTGAAGTTAAGCGGCAGATGGTTTTTCGTCATTACACGGTATCGCGGGGTCAATCCAGAAAGTGGATTTTCAGGGTACCTGTAGCATTCCTCCGCAGGCAGTCGGAGTATTGTTCACTGGATTTTAAATTCAGGACCCCGGGACTGGAGAGGTTGGAGGCTTCCGGGATCTGGAGGGTAACCTGTGGGAGTCATACAAACAGTTTTTCGCGTGAGATCATGGACTATCTTGGCGGCAGGTATTCGTTTGATATTCCGATGGATGTTTTTCGTCCCGCGGCAGAGAATATACAAGATCGCCATATGGAGATTGAAGCGCTGTATTTAAACGCCGGAGGCAAAGACGCATCTACAGTTATGTTCGATCCTGACGGGGGTGTTACCCTTATGGTCAAGGCCGGCACATTTGAGATCAATCTTTTTCGCAGTTTTGTTGTCGGGTTCTGTCAGCTTGGAATGATAGCTGCAGCCGGTCTTACTGCCGGCGTATGTTTCAGCTTTCCGGTGGCCGCTTTTGTGAGTTCCTGCGTTGCGGTCGTCGCGCTGCTTGCCGATTATTTCAGATCTTCCGCGGCGCAATATGTGCGCCATCATCATGGTGAGTCTGCTGAACCCGGATTTATGGAAAAGGCGATGGAAAGCTTTGCAGAAGGGCTTTCCATGATTTTTGAACCTCTTGCAGGATTTGATGTTCTGGCCAGGTTGTCGAATGGCCGCATTGTTTCGTGGGAGCTGACTTTCCAGGCGATACTTCTAATGGGGCTTGTTGTGCCTTTGCTTCTGGCATGTCTTGCCGCGGTTGTATTTTCGGCAAAGGAATTCAAATAGTATCATGGAGTCGGAAAGAAGAAAACGATTACCTGTATCTGTAATTGCGGTGATTTGTGTTTGCTTTTTTGCGGCGGCAGCGCTGCAGCACAACATTGTCCTTCGTATGCGCCGCAGTCACGATTCCGGGGAAATGCGGCAGTATTCGGAAATGTCCCCGCTGGTAGCGTTCAGTATGGTGGCACTTGGCGGGTTCAGGGGTCTGGTTGCAGATATGCTCTGGGTGCGCATGGTTGACCTTCAGGAGTCAGGAAAGATATTCGAACTTGTCCAGCTTGCCGACTGGATCACCAAGCTTGAACCCCGGCATACGGAGATATGGGGGTTTCATGCCTGGAATATGGCGTACAACATAAGTGTGCTTATGCCCCGTGAAGAAGACAAGTGGCGTTGGGTTCAAAACGGGATACAACTGCTCAGAGACACGGGAATTCCATACAACAGGGACGATCCCGAGTTGTATGTCAATCTGGGCTGGATATTTCAGCACAAGATCGGGGGCAGCACCGACCCTAGTCACCTTTATTTCAAGAAAACCTGGGCAGAGAAGATGTCCGAATTTTTCAGGGATGGTTTTCCCGATTATTCAGAGCTTCAGAAGGATACCGGGAAGACGGAAGAATTAAAGGAGCGATATAAACTGTTGCCCCGGATAATGAAGGAAGTGGATCATTTATATGGACCGCTTGACTGGCGCACTCCGCAGGCGCAAGCGCTTTACTGGGCGCATCTGGGGAAGAAAGAGGCTGCTGAGGGCAGAAACGTGTTTGCCAACAATCGGATGCTGTTGCAGGTTTTGAAAGATGTGGTTCAACAGGGTCGACTGGTCTACAGGCCAGGCGAGGAGATGTTCCGTCTTGAACCGATGCCGGAAATTTTTCCGACGGCGCGTGTCTTTTACGAGGAGATGCTGGAGACTTATGACAATGCCTATATCCGGCAGGCGTATTCGAATTTTCTGCAGGAAGCTGCCGAAGTGTTTGAGAAGCTGGGCCGTATGGAAAAGGCAGTAGAATTGCGGCAAGAAGCGGAGAGGTTTTGATTGTGAGACATCGGCTTATTACCTGCGCAATCCTTGCCAACGCGTTTGTGTTTTCAGGTTGTTCGAGGCCTGAGGATTCCTCGATTGTTGTAAGGAGCTGGCAGTGCATGGGTACGATTGCCAATCTTACGTTGCCCGCTGAAGCCGCTGAGCGAGTTGGCGGTTTTGTGGATTTTTGCGCAAAAGCTACAGAAGAATTGGAAGGCCGGCTAAGCATATACCGGCCTGGAAGCGAATTGTCCGCTATTTCGCGGCTTGCCGGCGAAGAAGGTGTTCGGGTTTCGGATGACACGCTTGAGGTTCTTCAGTTGGCCGTTCAATATGCTCAGACTTCGAAAGGGGCTTTCGACCCCACGGTCGGTCCTCTGGCAAAAATATGGGGTTTCGGGGGAGAGGACAGCCCTGAACAAATTCCGGCTGCCGAACAAATTCAAGCTGTAAGGCATCTGGTGGACTACCGGAAGATAAACATCCGGAGTCTCGAAAACAAAAGCGGAGATCACACAAATCATGCTGCGGTTGTTTCACTTGAACAAAAAGGAATGGAACTGGATTTGGGTGGTATAGCAAAAGGCTATGCCGTGGACAGATGTTACGAGGAGTTGAACGCGCGCGGCGCTTCGCGTTTTATTGTGGGTATCGGCGGCAACCTGCGGTGCGCCGGCGGCAGGTCAAAAAAAGAACCCTGGCGCATCGGGGTGCGCAATCCTTTTGTTACTGGCGCGATACTCGGCCGGATTTCACTTTCCAATGGCGCAGCGGTTGCTACATCAGGGAACTATGAAAGGTTTGTAGAAATAGGCGGCAAGAGGTTTGCTCATATCATAGATCCAAGAACAGGTATGCCTGTGCAAGGGATGGCGCAAGTTACGGTTATAGCGGATACCGCTGTTGATGCCGATGCGCTCTCCACCGTTCTTTTTGTCATGGGAGTAAAGTCCGGAATCGGGATTCTGGAACGCATGGGAGGCGAGGCTTTGTTTGTTACGGATTCCAGACCGGCGCAATTCTTAGCTACCGGGGGTTTCATGAGTCGCTTTGAACCGGACCCGGAAATTGCAGGCAGGGTAACACTTATAAATAAATCCCGTGTTACACTTGAACGGAGAGGGGCGAAGTGATTCGATTAAGTGTATCCGGTTAAGTGTGGCGGTTAAGTGTGGCGTTGAAAGGTAGACGCTTAGCTTACTCCATTACAAGTGTTCCGAAGCAACGCGGGACGTGGTAGGTGAAACCCTCTGTTGTTATGGGCGACCAGCATAGCCAGTGTGGGTGCGAGGATTTGTCGGCGCACTTATAAAGGTTTGCCCTCCATATTTGACCTGCCAGCGGTTTTGAGACTTTAAAATAGGGTGCAAGCGCTGAACAGGAAATCTGGTGTTGCAGGGTCCAGGTAACAGCATCAGGGATTTCTTCTTTGACGGGTCCGGTGATGGAAGTTGAAGTTTTAATGAGCTTCAGGTGTTCCGGAGCAAGCAGAATTTTGTCCTTTCCCGGAGCGGACTGGAATCTGACAAGCCTGGTTCCGGAGCAATTTGCTTCGATATTGAAGTAACCTTCGGAAGGGTTTGAACCCGGGGTGAGGAAAAGTTCAACACAACTGTCCTGGCACACGGCGTGTTGGTCGGTTGTCTGGGTTGCCATGACATAGCGGTCCTTGACTCGGAAGATTATATGCAGTGAATTGTTGTCGTGCGCGATTTTTGCTTCCGTTTCGGGAAAATGCACGGGAGCCGGTCCCAAGGTGTTTTCAAGCTTTAAAGGTTTGATTTCTTTCCATGGCCGCTTGTTCCAGTCTGGATTATCAGCCGGCGGTTCTTTGATTCTTGTGACCTTGTATTGCATAAGATTTCAGAGTGAAACAAGAAGATCCTGTCTGTACAGTTCTTTGATCATATTGACATCGAGTGTGTGGCCCGATTTGTAGGATATCACCGTGCCGGCGAGTCTGCCTTTGTCGATCAGCGCTATGGCCGCGAGCAGATCAAGCACGGCCCTGTGCCATGCTGCTTCCAGAGATTTGTTCCCGTGATAAAGGCGCGCGGAGTTGAGGTACCGGTTTGGTCCTGCGATAAGAATGTTTTTTGTTGTATACCCCAGGTTGCGTATATCCGCGAAGATTTTGCCTATTGTTTTGCAGTAAAGCATTGTCAGAAGGGGTGCGTTGGTTCGCGCAAAAGAACCGTATTTGAAATATTCCGGACAGACCGGGAACCGGATACGCTGCTTTCCGATGGCGGATCTGAAATTCACTGCACAATCGATATAGAGCAGGGATGATCTGTTTTCTGCGGGCAGGAAAGTAAGGAAGCTCCCTTTTGGCCCGACAACCGAAACAGGTTGTTTTACTGTTATATAGCGGGGCTCAAGATCTATTTCCTGTATTCCCGCGGCCTGGACTGTTTCAACAAGGTCCAGGCTGCTGCTGTCGAATAAGGGCGGGTCGCCCGAATCCATTCGAACGACTACATTATCGAGCCGCAGCCCGACTTTAAGTGCCACTATGTGCTCGACCATTCGCATGTAATTGTGCGGTGAACCGCTGGAAAGAACTATGTTTCTTGCTGTGGTCCACACATTGTTTACCGAAACCGGAATTGGCATTGATTCTGGAAGGTCAGACCGGTCGAAGTACCAACCTGGTTTGGTTGCAGGAAGGAAAGTGAGGGTACGCCTGGCTTTTCCGAAGAAAGTGCCAGAGCCGGCTATGCTGTTTGCCGATGCGATGGATGTCTGTTTTTTCGGTTCAGGCTCACCTGAAAAGGTGCATTCCTGGTCCACGGTCTGGGCTGACCATTTCTGATAAGATCTGGCCATAACCTGTTCGCTTCCAAACAACACCTTACCCCATGGATTAGCGCTCATGTTTCCCTCTTTCGGAAACAGGCGGTTCTGTCAAGAATCCCGTCTCAGTAGTGGGGGTAATCAACGTTTCATTTATCACTTGTGTCCACCGCTCTGTTCTCTACTCGTTTCAAGTTTCGGTTTTCGGGGCAGTCAAGGCTCCTTATAAAATTCTAATTGCCGGGGCGAAACAACTTGTTTCTTCACAGGCCGTCAAAATTTTTCCGGGAGACAGTTCAGCCGGTCGAACCGAAACCGCCGTTTCCTCTGCTTGTTTCCGAGAGGCTGTCGACTTCTGTGACATTGACAGTTTCGACATCCTTGATAAGCATCTGGGCTATTTTCATTCCCCTCGATACAACAAAATCCTCTTTTCCGTGGTTAATAAGTATGACTGCCACTTCACCGCGATAGCCTTCATCCACGGTGCCCGGGCTGTTAAGGACCGAAACCCCGTGTTTTAAGGCCAATCCGCTTCTGGGTCTGACCTGACCTTCTGTTCCTTCGGGCAACTGGATGCAGACGCCTGTGCCGACACGTCTATATTCCCCTGATGGAATAGTGGCGTCTTCGGCCGCGAACAGATCCAGTCCTGCATCTCCGGGGTGGGCATAACGCGGTATGGCAGCTTCCGGGTCAAGTTTTTTTATTTTTAGAGTCTTCTTCATAGACAGATCCTTTTTTCCGTACTTGCATATCGCTTTTCTCTCAGTTGAAGCCGGCAATCATTAATTGAAAAGCATAATCGGCTTTTTGTCGGGTAATGTACGGGTTCAAAGAAAGGTGAACCAGCCATGACGATCGGTAGTTTTGCCTTCGATGATTTTGTAGAATTCTGATTGAATTTTCTCTGTGACCGGTCCGCGTTTGCCGTCTCCTATTTCGATATTGTCTATTTTGGTTACAGGCGCCACTTCTGCGGCTGTTCCGGTAAAGAAGACTTCGTCGGCTATATACAGGGACTCCCGCGGCAGCACATGCTCTTCGATGCGGTATCCGAGGTCTCCTGCAATTGCGAAGATGCAGTCTCTTGTAATTCCAGGCAGGATTGCGGAACTTGACGGAGGAGTATAGATTACTCCGTTTCGCACCAGGAAGATGTTCTCTCCGGCGCCTTCTGAAATGAATCCGAAACTATCAAGCGCTATGCCTTCGGCGTAACCGTCCAGAACAGCTTCGAGTTTTATAAGTTGAGAATTGAGGTAGTTGCCTCCGGCTTTTGCCATTGCCGGAAAAGTATTGGGGGCTGCTCGGTTCCAGGAAGCAACACGCACTGATACGCCTTTTTCCATTGCCTCTTCCCCGAGGTATTTACCCCATGACCAGGCGGCTACCGCACAGTGTGTGGGACATTCAATCGGATTAAGGCCAATGCTTCCGACGCCCCTGAACACGACAGGGCGTATATAGCAGGACTTCAGGTTGTTGATCTTTATCGTTTCAATAACAGCGTTTTCAAATTCTTTCCGGGTATAAGGGATGGGCATGCGGTAGATTTTTGCTGAGTCGTAAAGACGCGCCATGTGTTCGCCCAGCCGGAAAATTCCGGGTCCCCTGTCAGTTTCGTAGCACCGCATTCCTTCGAATACTGACGATCCGTAATGCACAACATGGCTCATTATGTGGCATGTTGCATCCTTCCAGTCCACCAACTTTCCATCATACCATATTTTGCCTTCGCCGAAACCCATAGAGTCAATCCTTTCAGTAATTCCCGTTTATCCTGCTCGTGTTGCAGCAAGCGGGCAGATTGTGTTGCACAGAGGGAAATTAGAATGTAGAGCTTTGATTGTCAAGCAGATGTAGGCAGGGTGCAATCGGCAGAGTAATGTGAAGCGAGGTTGTAGAAGCCCCGAAAAGAGGTACAGCCAGCTTGCACAAGTGCTGGCCGGATCTCCAGAAACTTATGGCTACGGTGGGAGAAACACTTAATGTGACAGGGTTTTGGAACTCAGGAGCTATACCGCGAGTTGTTGGCATCCCAAAATAATGTTGGACAGATAAAACATTTTTTTGCGAAAATCATAAGCATGAGTGAAGTGCTATCGGGAAAACTCGAAGATTATCTTGAGGTCATGCTGGAATTAGAGACAGAAAAAAGGCCTGCGCGGGTAAGGGATATAGCAGAGAATCTCTCAGTGCATAAGTCTACTGTTACGTCTGCGTTGCACAATCTGGCGGACAGGGGGCTGGTGAAGTATTCACCTTACGAAATAGCCAGGCTGACTCCACGCGGACGAAGAATAGCGCGGGAAGTTACACGGCATCATAATGTTATTCACAAGTTTCTGACGGAAGTGCTTTTGATTGACGATGAGACCGCAGAAGAGAATGCTTGCAGGATGGAGCACGTTGTGGATCGGCAGGTGCTGGAAAGGCTGACCTATTTTGCCCGTTTTATTGAAGAGTGTCCGAGGGCCGGCAGAGAATGGCTGGCTCGTTTTTCCGAGTTTGTCAGGAACGGTGGAAAGATTGTCAGCAACAAGAATCGAATGAATAAATTTTTAAATGATTTCGACAAAAAATTGAACCGGACACAGGAACAGGGGGCGGAGCAGTGAGCAGGATTGTTAAGCTTGCAGAAATGAAAAGCAGAGAGAGTGGTCGAGTGAAGGAAATTGACGGCGGCTTTGGGCTTCGCGGCAGGCTGGAAGCAATTGGGCTTCGGCCGGGTATTGAGTTGAGAGTTGTCAACAGCTCTTTCTTCAAGGGACCCGTGACCGTTCGCATCGGGAACTCGCAGGTAGCGCTGGGCCATGGGATGGCGCGCAAGATCATGGTTGAGACCGGAGGAAATCACGAGAGATGAAAGTTCTTTTAATGGGCAATCCCAACGTCGGCAAGAGCGTGGTGTTTAATCGGCTTACCGGCGCGAACGTGATATCGGCGAACTATCCAGGCACAACTGTAGAATTTACTCGGGGACGCATGCCGATAGGCGAAGAGAAAGCGGAAATCATAGATGTTCCCGGCACTTATTCGCTTGAAGCCACTTCGCCCGCCGAAGAGGTGGCGGTTAAGATGCTGGATGAGCTTTCGGAAGAAGATATTGTGGTAGTAGTTGTGGATGCCACCAACCTTGAGCGCAGCCTTAATCTTACCCTGCAGATTCTGAACAAACGAAAGAGAACCATAGTGGCGCTGAACTTCTGGGATGAAACCCATCACACCGGGGTTCACATAGATGCGGAAGGGCTGGAATCGATACTTGGAGTGCCGTGTGTTCCAACGGTGGCTATAACCGGGATAGGCGCTAAGACGCTGGTAGAGAGAATGTCAGAAGCCCGACCCTCGAAATATCTTTATGATGAAACGCAGCGCTGGCAGAAGATCGGCGAGATTGTAAAGAAGGTTCAGAAACTGACTCACAGGCATCATACTTTTCTCGACAGGCTTGGTGAGGCGTCGGTGAAGCCGGTGAGCGGTATAATAATTGGGCTGCTAGTGCTTGCCGCAGTATTTGAGGTGATCCGTTTCATCGGAGAAGGCCTGATATCGTTTGTATTCGATCCGATTTTCGAAAATCTGTGGAAGCCGGTTCTTATGCAGTTGTCCGGGCTGCTGGGCGGCGTCGGTTTTGTGCATGACGTACTTATAGGCAAACTTCAGGAGGGTGAACTGCATTTTACTGAATCCATGGGGTTGCTGTCTACGGGCCTCTATGTTCCATTTGCAGCCGTGCTGCCTTACGTTTTCTCCTTTTACCTCGTTCTCTCATTTCTTGAGGATTCCGGCTACCTGCCAAGACTTGCCGTGCTTACCGACACCATAATGCACCGTATAGGGTTGCATGGCATGGGTATTATTCCAATGCTTCTGGGACTGGGCTGCAACGTTCCCGGTGTATTGTCCAGCCGGATAATGGAGAACAAGAGAGAAAGGTTTATTTCGGCTACTCTGATGGCTATCAGCGTTCCATGTATGGCGCAGATTGCCATGATAGCCGGGCTTGCCGGGGAATTTGGAGCAAAGGCATTTCTGCCTATTTTCCTGACGCTGCTCTTTGTATGGGTAGTCCTGGGATTGCTGATGAACCGTTTTATGGGCGGGGAAAGCCCGGAGATACTTATGGATGTGCCTCCTTATCGCATACCTTACTGGAAAGGCATAGGCAAGAAGGTCATGATGCGGATAATATGGTTTGTGCGCGAAGCCGTTCCATGGGTTTTGTTCGGGGTTCTAATAGTCAATATCATGTATGCCACTGGAATCATTACGTTCGTGGCCAGGTTCTGCCAGCCCTTTGTTTCCGGGGTTCTCGGACTTCCCGGGGAAGCTGTAGGCGGGCTTGTTATTGGATTCTTGAGAAAAGATGTTGCCGTTGGTATGCTTGCTCCGCTGGGACTGAATGTGAGACAGGTTGTTGTAGCCAGTGTGGTTCTGGCAATGTATTTTCCCTGTGTGGCCACTTTTGCGGTAATGATCAAAGAGCTGGGAATTTCAGGTATGATGAAGGCAGCGCTTATTATGATCACTGTTACACTGATTGTTGGGGCAGGCCTGAACTTTCTCTTGCAGCTATTGCCCGGATGGGGCTAATGGCCGCAAGGGCTATGCGGCAAGAGGGAGTTTCCGCAATTACGGGTGGATGTGTCAGACATATGAAGATCTGTAGAAAAATCGATTTGTTAGCGGGAATCTGTGCCCTTGGTATGGCTGTGTTTTTTCTGCCGGGCTTCGTGTTCGGGGGAGAAGGAAATACTGCCGCTCAAGAAGGCGGAGAGAGCGTACGCCCTGCGCGCTTTGCAGGCACCTTTTACTCCGGGCAGAAGCAGCAGCTTCGCAAAAATATTGCGAAACTGGTTGAAGATGTGCCCGAGACTGAAGTCGAGGGAAAAATATGCGGGGCAGTGGCTCCGCATGCAGGGTACCGGTACTCCGGCAGCGTTGCGGCGTATACGCATAAAATGCTGGCGCAAGCTGAATTTGATACGGTCATAATTATTGGCCATGACACGTTCCGGAATGTTGCAGCGCTGATATCTCCCCACGATTATTTCGAGACACCGCTCGGGAGAGTTTCAGTAGACACCAACATGGCTCAAAGGCTGGTTAATGCTCACGAAGACATTGTGATTAATGCTGCTGTCCACATTAAGGAACACACGATCGAGGTACAGCTTCCTTTTTTTCAGGCGTTGAAGAAGGATTTTAAAATTGTGCCCGTTCTTTTCGGAACTCCGTCAAAGGAAAACATTAAAACGCTGTCCAATGCAATTATTGAAGTTACCGGCAAAAGCGGAACACTGGTACTGGCAAGCACGGACCTTTCCCATTACCCGTCTTACGAAACAGCTTCAGTAGTTGATAAATCCACAATTGAAGTAATGCGATTATATGATATTGATAAGCTTTTATTGCACCTGCGCAAACGTGAACGGAAGGGATACCCTGGCTTGAAAACGGCCATGTGCGCCCGGGGAGGCGTTTGCACTGCAATGCTCGTAGCCCGCAAGAAGGGCGCCGACACTGTACAATTTCTGCATTATGCCAACTCAGGCGACAGTCCAGGAGGCGGGAAGAAATCGGTAGTTGGCTATTGTTCAGTCCTTTTCACGAAAACAAATGATGATTAGAATCTGAACTCGTAAGTTCTGTGTGTTTTGCGTAGAAGCGACAAAAACCGCAAAGAGGGAAGGGAGAATATCCAATATCCAATGATGAACATGTTGGCGATGGAAAGACGAGGATGAGTCCGGCAGCCTGAAAGGCTGCAATTCGACAGCCCGGGGTGAAACCCCGG
>CAYSRM010000043.1:0-13953 GCA_964433435.1 uncultured Victivallales bacterium | reverse complement strand
GAAGACTGCAATATGAAAGAGGGCCGCGACCTCTGGTACGGAGATGCAATGGCCGACGCATCTGAAGAATGTGTGCCTGAGAAGATGAATGCGGAGGATCCTCTGTTCATTCTTTACACTTCGGGTTCTACAGGAAAACCGAAGGGCGTGGTTCACACGACGGCAGGCTATCTGCTGCATACGAGCCTGACACACAAGTACATCTTTGATGTTAAAGAGGACGATGTTTACTGTTGTGCTGCGGATATCGGCTGGATTACGGGCCATAGTTATATTGTTTACGGTCCGTTGTGCAACGGGTCCACAACGGTGATGTTTGAAAGCACACCGCTGTATCCTGATCCGGGCAGATACTGGCACATGATCGACAAGTTCAAGATCAATCAGTTCTATACCGCCCCGACGGCGATCAGGGCTTTGATCCGCCAGGGGGATGAGTGGCCGGCAAAATACAGTCTGGATTCGCTTACAGTGCTTGGGTCGGTTGGTGAGCCCATAAATCCCGAGGCCTGGATGTGGTATTATGATAAGGTAGGCCGCAAGAAGTGTCCTATTGTCGACACCTGGTGGCAGACTGAGACCGGGGGTGTGATGATTACACCGTTACCGGGAGCGCATACTTTGAAGCCAGGCAGCGCTTCGCGGCCGTTTTTCGGTGTTGAGCCGGTTGTTTTGCGCGATGACAGGTCTGAATGCGACAGGAATGAAGGCGGCAAGCTTTGCATCAAAAAGCCGTGGCCGGGAATGTTGCGGACAACCTGGGGCGACCATGATCGGTTTATTGATACATACTTCACGATGTACAACGACCTTTACTTCACCGGAGACGGGTGCAAGATTGACGACGACGGCGACTACTGGCTGATGGGCCGCATTGATGACGTAGTCAATGTTTCGGGTCACCGTATTGGCACTGCGGAAGTCGAAAGCGCTCTTGTAAGTCATGCAAAGGTTGCCGAGGCAGCAGTGGCGCCGATGCCGCACGATGTCAAAGGCCAGGCGCTTTATGCGTTTGTTACTCTTGTTGAAGGCGTCGAAGGCAGCGAGGATCTGAAGAAGGAACTGGTCAAGCATGTGCGGAAGGAGATTGGACCGATTGCCACTCCCGACAAACTTCAGTTCACTTCGTCTCTTCCCAAGACGCGTTCAGGAAAGATCATGCGCAGAATTCTGCGTAAGATTGCTGAGAACGAGACGGACAAGATCGGCGATGTCAGCACTCTGGCTGATCCCAGTGTTGTGGACAAGCTGGTTGAAGGCAGCAAGAAAGCTTAACAGCTTTAGTGAATGGCTAGAATCGTGACAGCCCGGCATGTGAAAAATGATCGTGTCGGGCTGTCCTGTGAAAAGGGAGGTTATGATGTCAGAAGCTAAGAGTATGAATCGGTGGCTGGTTGTTGTTGGCGCGGTTCTTATCCAATTATGTCTTGGTGCAATTTACGCTTGGAGTGTGTTTACTCCGGCTTTGCAGGCAAATTCGCCCGGCGAAGTAGCCGCATTATACGGGGCCGACCAACTCGGGATTGCAGAGACTGCGTATGTCCAGATGGAACAGGAACTTAAGGAACCAAGGGACAGGTTAAAGAAGGTTTCTGCACAGCTTGCCGGAACTGTTGACGCCGAACGCAAAGCTGAACTGGCATCAAAGAAGAAAACAATTGCAGCCGAAATAGACGCAATTGTCCGGCAATTCGTGAAGGATGAAGATCTTGACAAGAAGGCGTATGGTTTTTCCAATACCGGTACTCAGTCAATATTTTCCGCTGGTCTGGCTGCTTTTGCAGTTATTATGGTGCTTGCCGGCAGATTGATGCCGAAGTTTGGACCAAGAAAGCTTGCGGTGTCGGGCGGAATCGTTCTTGGGGCAGGCTATGTTCTTGCAGGTCTGGTTGGAGGCAATAGTTTTGCGCTTTTGTTTACATTTCTTGGTCTGGTAGGCGGCGCAGGGATAGGTCTTGCTTATGTTGTGCCAATTGCAGTTGGCGTAAAATGGTTTCCGGACAAAAAGGGTATGATTACGGGTCTTGCGGTAGCCGGCTTTGGATTTGGAGCTTTGCTCTGGGTTAAACTTGCAGGAACATGGGGGCACCTGATTGCAAATTTCGGGCTCAGCACGACATTTATCATTTATGGAATAGCTTTTTTCCTTGCTTGTCTTGTGGGGGCTGCATGGATGAAAAATCCGCCCGAAGGATGGTTACCGAAGGGATATGCGCCTCCGGAAGCCGCGGGATCCGGAAAGCCTGCTGTGGGCTCAATTGATCTGCCAAGTGGAGCAATGCTGAAAAAAACGCAGTTTTACATGATTTTTCTTTGTTTTGTCTTTGGCGCCGGGGCGGGGCTGATGACTATTGGTCTGATGAAAGCGTTTCCCATGAAGGCAATGATGACAGGCGGGATGGATTGGAAGCAAGCCAGCGCCGCTGCAGGTCTTGCCATGGCCGTGTTTTTCTCGCTTGCCAACGGCATTGGCAGAATTGCCTGGGGCACTATCAGCGACAAACTCGGGCGCAAAGCTTCCATCTTTATAATGCTGGCGACTCAGGGAGTGGTTGTAATTGCATTCCAGTGGATGGCAGGGATACCAGGGTTGCTTTATGTTGGTGCTGCTTTGATAGGGTTTAATTTCGGTGGCAATTTTGCTTTGTTTCCCACTATTACAGCCGACACTTTTGGCACAAAATATCTTGCCCAGAATTACGGGTGGGTTTTTCTTTCGTACGGTGTCGGCGGAATATTTGGTCCGCTAATGGGCGGGAAGCTCGGGGATATGGGGAACTTTCCGCTTGCGTTTACAGTTTGCGGAGCGCTGTGCCTTGTGGCTGCCGCAATAATTGCCATGGTCAAGCCCCCGCACGAATCAATGGCTTAGTCTGGCTTCTTTGGCGCGTCCCGGCTGCGGGGCGCGCAGGACCAAGGTGCTTGTCGAATGGCTTACGGAAAAGCAGTGTTTCTACACTCTAAAGAGCTGGATAAGAACGGTTATCCGGATGAATGTCCCTTCAGTTCAAAGCGCGCTGGATCGGTCCTGCGCACGGTAAAATCAATGGGTCTGATGGGCTGGAACGGCTCGAGTGTTGCGGCGCCGGAAAAAGCCTCCAGGGAAGAGGTTGAGAAGTTTCATACCGCTGAATACCTGGATGCCATTATTGCCGCCGAGGGAGGCGACTTGTCGGAGTCGGCTTTAGCCATGGGGCTTGGAACCCCTGATTGTCCCGTTTTCAACGGCATGTATGATTACGCTATGTATGCGGCCGGCGCCACTCTTACCGGTGCGCGAATGCTTATTGAAGGAGAGGCGGATATTGCATTTAATCCGTCCGGGGGTTATCACCACGCCCATGCCGGCAGCGCTGCAGGTTTCTGTTATATCAATGACGTAGTTCTTGGAGCAATGCGGCTGGCAGAAGCAGGAAATCGCGTTTTATTTATGGATGTTGATGTTCACCATTGCGACGGGGTGCAGGAAGCTTTTTACGGGAGGAACGATGTTATGACAATATCTCTCCATGAAAGCGGAAGAAGTCTGTTTCCAGGCACAGGCATGGAATGGGAAATCGGCAAAGGTGAAGGCAGAGGTTATACCGTAAACGTTCCTCTTCCGGTAGGAACCCATGACAGAATTTATGAGAAAGCATTCAACAAGGTTGCTGTGCCGTTGCTTGAGGCATATGCTCCGGACGCTATAATTCTGGAAATCGGCATGGATGGTCTTTCGGGGGATCCACTTGCTCATCTGCATCTGACTAACAATGTGTATGCCAACGTTGTGAGCCGGATTATGAGTCAAAAGAAGCCGCTGCTTGTGACCGGGGGAGGCGGCTACAACTTTGACAATACGGTGCGGGGCTGGGCTTTGATCTGGAGTATTCTCACAGGACAGGAAGAAGCTACGCAAGAGGATATGGCTCTTGGTATGGGAGGCGTGATGCTGGAGACGACCGATTGGACCGGGGGGTTGCGTGATAGAGTATATCTTTCTGATGCGGGGAAGCGGAGCGAAGTAGACGGGGCAGTGGATAGGGTGATAGAGAAGGTTAAGGAAAAGGTTTTTCCGCTGCACGGAATGGCATGAGTTGTTTGCCGGCAGGTATGGTGTCGGAGCCTGCGGTTTTTTGTTCTGGTTGTGCTTCAATGCGTCGAGATATGAACTGTTTTGCATGGCCGAAGGAGGGTGGGATGCAGATTAGCGAAGCTGTCCGAAAGTGTGTAGATGAGTTGCACGTGATATTCAAAGAGACCGATATTGACAGGGAACGGAAGAAGATTGATGCCAAGCTGGAAGAAGCGAAGTACAACCCAGGTTCGGTACGACCGATTGCCGACTGCATGATTGCCTTATTGCTTGTTGCCAGATCGCGTGGATACGATGTGGATTCTGTTTTTGAAGAGTTGGAGCGGGCGGCAGAGGAAAATACCGGGCGGGATTGGAAAAAGATGCCGGATGGGACGTATCAAGCTAGCTGAGGGAGGGGAGCGGGAAGCACGGACGACTGAGTACGTGAGCAGAGAATATCATATCCAGCACGGAATATCCAATGATGAAGTGGGGAGACAGGGGCAGGGAAGAGAGGGCAGACACGAGGCTTGGTCTGAACCTTATTCCCATTCAATTGTGGATGGTGGTTTGGAGCTGATGTCGTAGACCACTCTGTTGACTCCCCGCACTTCGTTGATGATTCGGTTGGATATGGTTGCCAGGGTATCGTAGGGCAGTCGCGACCAGTCAGCGGTCATAGCGTCTTTGCTTTCAACTACTCTCAGGGCTATTACGTTTTCGTAGGTACGGCCGTCTCCCATTACACCCACCGTCTGTATCGGGAGAAGCACTGCGAAGGACTGCCATATTGCTTCGTAGTTTTCCAGTTTTGATATCTCCTCCTGTACGCGGAGGTCGGCTTCCCGGAGAAGCCTGACTCGTTCCCGGGTCACGGCTCCGAGTATCCTGACTGCCAGACCCGGTCCCGGAAACGGTTGCCTGTTGACTATGTGCAGGGGAAGGCCGAGTTCGTGGCCCAGCTCACGGACTTCGTCTTTGAACAATTCCCGTACCGGTTCGATAAGAGAAAAATGGAGTTTTTCGGGAAGTCCTCCAACATTGTGGTGGGTTTTGATTGTTACCGAAGGCCCTCCCAGGGGTGATATGCTTTCGATGACATCCGGATATAGTGTTCCCTGTGCAAGGTATTTGGCCTTACCGAGCGCTTGGGCTTCTTTTGAGAAAACATCGATAAATGTTTTCCCTATTATTTTGCGTTTCTTTTCGGGATCCGTTACGCCGTTGAGATTGTTCAGAAACAAGTCGGCTGCGTCTATTGTGTGGAGATCCATGCCGAAGGCTTCTCCGAAGGTTCTTTTCACTTCTTCAGCTTCATTTTTTCGCAATAGTCCATTGTCGACAAATATGCAATGTAGATGGTTTCCTATGGCTTTATGGATAAGCGCCGCCACTACTGATGAGTCGACTCCGCCGCTGAGCCCGCAGACGACATCGTCCGATTTGACTTTTTGTTTCAGGTGGGCAATGTTTTTTTCTATGAATTTTGACATCTCCCAATTGCCTGCACATCTACAGGTGTCAAATATGAATCTGCGAAGGATCTGTCGGCCATGTTCTGTATGAACGACTTCTGGATGGAATTGAAGACCGTAAAATTTTTTTTCTTCATTTGCAAATGCGGCGACGGAGCAGGTAGGGGTTTTTGCCATGACTTCAAAGCCATCCGGCATTGTTTCGACCTGGTCCCCATGGCTCATCCATACAGGCTGTTTTACCGGAAGCCCTTCAAAGAGGGATTGCGGGTTGACGATTTCGATTACAGCGTGCCCGTATTCGCGGTTTTTCCCCGGCTTTACCTGTCCTTTGAGGAGACGGGTCATGCTTTGCATGCCGTAACAGATTCCCAGGACTGGAATGCCAAGGTTTAAGATTTCCGTTTCCGGAAAGGGTGCGCCATCGTCGAAGACACTGGCGGGGCTGCCTGAGAGTATGATTCCTGACGGCCCTTGTTTTTTGAGTTCACTGGCTGAGATTGAGAAAGGCATGATTTGCGAGTATACGTGTTGTTCCCGTATACGGCGTGCTATAAGCTGAGTGTATTGCGATCCGAAATCGAGAATAGCGATCCATTCATTAGCTGTCATTATGTATCTCCAGGCAAAAAGAGCAAGATAGCAGGATTGGGTTATAATTAACAAGAGTGGAATTCAGGGGAGACACGAGGCCTGCCTGTGCGGGAATGCTCTGAGCGGAGGGGCGAGACAGGTCTCGCCGGTACGTTATGATTCCCCGTAGGATTTGTGGTATTTGGCCTTTGTTTGTTCGGTTTTTTCCTGGCTGGGATGTTGCGGTTCGTTTTCCGGTTCGTCCGCCGGGGGTTGCTCGTCTTGTGCCGGCTTTTCTTTAGTGGAAGCAGGGTGCTCCGTCTCTTTGCGGGTATCGACATATGTCATCTGGAGCGATGATATGATGTCGTTAAGCATTTTTTTCTCATCGTCTTCCAGGTTACCCTCTGTCTTTTTCTGAATCATGGTCAACATATCAATGGTAATCTGGGCGCCTTCGAGGTTCACTTCGGTTTTTTGAGTGATCGGATTGGCGATTTTCCCCAATTGCTGCATCGCGGAAGAGGAAAGCATCATTATCAGGTTGGTAAAAAGGTCTTTATCCGTAATTTCTGTTCTGGCCTTGTCTGGCATATCAGCCTCCGTCTAATTTCTGTACAAGTTATATTGCTTAAACTGATCCATTCATCCACAAGCTACTGCAAGCATGCATCGTCGCGCTTCTGGTGAAAAAAGCCAAGCACCCCCATTCGGTGTGGATCATGCCGCGCATGTTAAAAACTTCGCTCCACCGTGTAAACACATAACTCTACCTCCGAGCAACTTACGACCTGCCTGTGTTTTTCATGAATAGATCGGGCTAAATAATCAATAGTAAATTTACTTAACTGTTATTCCTTCGGCAAGACTATTGACATCACGGTTTTATCTTTGTCGAGTATTGATCTTGCGGTATCACGAATTTGCTGGCTGGTAATTGCCCGATAGCGTTCTTTTGTGGTGAAGGCATGCAGGAATCCGAGCCCGAGCAATTCGTTAACGGCGCATTGCTGTGCGATGTGCATATTATTCTGGAGGCCCATTTCGTGGCTGGCAATGATCCGATTCCGCGAGCGGCTTATTTCTTTTTCGCTCAGTCCGGCATTAGTGATGCGGTCAATTTCCTCGAAAAAGATTTTTTTCACTTCGTCTACTTTTTCGGACTGGGTGCCGGCGTAGAAGATAAGCGCTCCGGCATTCAATCCGATCTGAGGGAATGCGCCGACATAGTAGGCAAGTCCCAGTTCTTCCCTGACCTTCCGGAAAAGTTCTGATGACATTCCGTTCAGGCATTTTTGAATTAGTGTTAAAGCTTCGACCTCAGGGTCATGGAGAGACACTGAGGGGATGCCCATAAGTATTATCGCCTGTTTTTTTGGTTCACGCCGGATTTTTTCAGAAGGCAGCTTTGGGGCCGGGTCGGGTGTTTTGAGGGTGGGCGCTGCCTTGTTAGGGATATTTGAGAAATATTTCTCAACCAGCTTCTTTGTCTGATCTTTTGATATATCGCCGAATACGGCCAGTGTCATATTCTTTGTTGTCACCAGCCTGTCCCTGTGTTTATGCAGGTCTTTCTGGTTTATCTTGTGCAGGTTTTCAGCGCTGCCCAGAGTTGACCACTGGTAGGGATGTCCTTTATATATCATTTTATGCAGTTCGTTTTTTGCAACAGCAAAAGGTCGTTCCTGGAGCTTTTCGATTGTTGCTATCTGGAGTTTTTTTTGTTTGCTGATCTGTTCGGGGAGGAAAGCAGGTCTTAGCAGGCAATCTGCGAGTAGCTGAAACATTGGTTTAGAGTCGTCTGTGAACCATTTGCCCTGGAGCCCGAAGCTGTTCCTGCCGGAGAAGGCAGAAAGGCTGGCGCCTTTTGACTCAATCATGGCGGCTATTTCTTTGCTGTCTTGTCTGCTCGTGCCTCTGGTAAGAAGGTCTGACATCAATTTTGTTATGCCGTTATTCGAGTTTGCTTCGGCCAGCAGTCCGCCTTTGACCGCTAGGCAGCAATATACAAACGGAAGGCTGTTATCTTCCCTGAAGATGAGTCGCATACCGTTTTGCATGGTGAATATCTCAGGTTTCCGGTATCCCCTTGCAACCTTCTCTGTTTTGATTGAGTCTGTATCTGTTTTCGGCGCCAGTATTGCAACAGTCCGATTATCTTTGTCCAGATATTTTCCCGCGACTCTTCTCAGGTCCTTGTGCGTTATCGAATTGAGTCGCTCTATATACATTTCGGAGAACCTCGGATTGGCGGCATAGAACTCACCGGAAGCATAGCTGGATGCCTGCCCTTTCATTGTTTCCAGCTCGGACAATTCTCTTCGCATGGAGGTGTTGCGCGCTTTTGTTATTTCCTGTTTTGAGAAACGGGCTTGTGGCCAGGAATTGACTTCTTCTTCGAGGGCTTTGAGTACGTTTTCTTCGTTCTCGGGATCAAAAGACGCCGATATGGTGAACAGGCCGGGATCTTCAGGTGTGTATGACCAGGCGCTGATATTATGGACCAGTTGTCTGTCTTCCTTGATGCTCTCATTCAGACGTGAAGAGCGCCCCTGGCCTACGATTTGGGCCAGCACATCCAGTGCAACGGCATCCGGATGGTTGAGTTCGACGGTGTGGTAAGCCCATCTGAGCCGTGATTTTTCGTATGAGCCGGTCTGGAGGGCTTTCCGTGGTCCCAGTTGAACCGGTTCGGCCGGAACATAGCGAGGGGTCAGGACTTTATGTTTCCAGGAGCCGAGAGTTTCTCGTATTTTCTTTTCCATTTCCGAAGCATTGAAGTCGCCTACGGCAACAAAAATAGCATTACCTGAAACATAGTTGTCTTTAAAGAAGTCCAGCAATTCGTTTCTGGTAAGCCGTGAGAACAGTTCGCTATATCCTATAACGGGGTATTTGTAAGGGTGTTTCCTGTATGCCGTTCGCCACAGAAGTTTATTCATAACCCGGCCGGGGTCGTCCTGGCCCATGGCTATTTCACGAAGGATGACTTTTTTTTCCTTTTTCCATTCCTCTTCAGGGAAAGATGCGTTCATAAGTGAATCGGCGATGGCATCAAGGCCTTTTTCCCAGTTTCTTGAAGGGAGGTCTGTGAGGAAGACAGTACGGTCGAAGCTGGTATACGCGTTGATTTTACCACCTGCGTCGGCAATTTCTCTTGCGATCTGTCCAGGCTCTCTTTTTTCCGTTCCCTTGAAAATCATATGTTCGACTGCGTGCGACATACCGTATCCGAGATGTTCCCCCTCGTGGATGGAGCCGGTTCCTATCCATACCTGGAGAGAAACAGCAGGCGCCGAGTTGTCTTCCCGAATAAGACAAGTTATGCCATTATCCAGAACAAACCGTTTGAGTGTTTTATTGTTCTGCTTGATTCTGTTCAGGCGGACGGACTCGTCTTCTGCTCCGTGGGCTATAAGTGTGGCAAGGCACAGCGTTAAAAATAAACTGAAAAACCTTAAATATCTCATTATAGCGGGGCTCCTTTTTATTGTTCTCTTTTTGCCGGAGATGAATTTCTGCTTTTCCGGCGGTTGTATTTTCGGCGTGGTTCAAAAGGCTTTACGAATTCTTCGTGAAAATCATATACGTTGTCAAAATCGTCTTTTGTATCTTCTTCTGTTTTGCCAAGGAGCCCAGTTGCCACGAGGTCAAATACGATTTCTCCGAAATCGCTGGTATTTCTTATTCCCCACTGCCTGAAAACTGTTATTGTCATTGGCCCGAATTCTTTCAGTGAGAATTTTTTTATGCCTTCGAGCAGTTCTATGCCGGAGACATGTTTTCGTTGTCCGCTGGATGTTTTGCTAAGATTCTTAACCGTATAGTCGAGGGCCTCTCTGATAAAGAAATAAGCTTCCTTTTTATATGTCGATTTACGTTTACAGATGTTGTTCACTGTCTTGTCAAAGCTGGCATGCTGCATTGGTTTCTCCTTTTGTGGCGCAGTGATTATTTATGGAGTCTTTACAGGGCGGACCTGATTTTCTCAGCGTATTTGTCCATTTCCTTCTGACTGTCGTATTGTCCGGGATGCCAGTTGCCTGCTGAATCTGCTGTTTTATATCTCGGTATAACGTGAAAGTGGATATGCGGAATTATTTGGCCTGCGACCGAGCCGTTTGCCTGAGTGAGATTTATCCCGTCGGCGTCGAGTCCCTTCTTCTGAGCATGCGCGATTTTTTTTGCAACAGACACCAGTGCATGCAGGACAGTGTCGGGTGTATTCATCAACGGATCATAGTGTTCTTTAGGGACAACAAGTACGTGCCCCTTGGATACAGGACCTATGTCCATAAAAGCGATAGTCTGCTCGTCTTCGTAGACCTTTGTTGCCGGGGTTTCATCATTTATGATTTTGCAAAAGATACAGTCGTCGCGCATTTTGGTTGTAACCTCCTGTGCGGGTATTTAATATCATGTTTGAATCAAGGCGTCTTTATACTCTAGTACAGTGTGGCGGAGATGGCAAGAGGGGAAGGGGGGATTCTGAAGAGGGGAGAATATCCAATATTGAACACGGAATGTTCAATGATGAAGGGTTAGGAAGAGAGGAGATGGCAGGCATGAGGCCTGACAGCAGGGAAAGAAGAGGAGGATGAGATGAGGATCAAGTTGACAGGATTAGGTTGGTTGATTGCGGCAGTTATGTTTGCGGGTGTTGCCGGTGCGCGTCCGTTGGGTGTTTCTTTGAAGGCAGGTACGCTTGGCGCCGGCGGGGATGTCACGGTTAACCTTGGCAAGAAGGCTAATTTGCGTGGAGGCATAAATCTTTTCAATTACGATGATACCGTGGACCTGGATGAAGCGACAGTTGATGGGGAGATTGATTGGCAGACTATGTCCGTATTGTTGGACTGGCACCCGGCGGGATCGGGTTTTCGTCTGTCGGGCGGTGTTGTTTTCAATGAAAACGAGATCAGCATGACTGCTTCGCCGAATGATACGCTTGAGTTTCAGGGTACAGACTACACAGTGCAGAGCCTTGACGGGCAGGTTACATTTAATGAACTCTCCCCATATCTTGGCATTGGTTACGGAGATGCGGTCGGTGGCAACGGCCGGTTCCATTTTACCTGTGATTTTGGTGTAATGTTTCACGGAGAGCCAGAAGTCTCGCTTCGGGCGACCGCGCAGAATCCGGCGATTCAGGCTCAGTTGGACCAGGATGTTCAGGCTGAGCGGGATGAATTCCAGGAGGATATTGACGGGTTTGTTATTTACCCGGTGGTATCCGTGGGGTTCTCGTTTGCTTTCTGACTGGCCGAGTATAATTATCAGCACTGTTGACAAAGCATTATAACCCGCTACCATGCCGCCATGGCATTCGCAGATAATAGTGATTTTGTTAAATTGACGGATTTTTACCGCATTGCGAGGGGTTCAGAGAGGACTTGTTACATTTACCCGGGTCAGCCGCACAAGTGCATAAAGGTAGAGAATCCTGACTGTTGTAAAAGTAAACAGCAAGCGCGTGAGGAGGCTTGTTTTTCCCGGCTTATACAACGCAAGGTTCCGTGGGAGCATACGCCTGTTTATTATGGGGTAGTGAACACGAATCTGGGCAGGGGGCTTGTTTTCTCGCTAATACGGGATTTTGACGGGCAGATTTCGCGAAATTTACAAGAAACCATTGAACAGAGAGGGATCTCTGACATAGGTCCGGACATGGCGCGATTAAAGACTTTTTTTTATAAATGGTCTATTATCACTTGCGACATGAATCTGACGAATTTTCTTGTTCAATGGATTCGGCCGGGCAAGAAGAAGGTGGTTATGATTGACGGGTTAGGTAACCGGGAGTTTATACCTGTTTCTGAGGTTTGTGCTTTTATGTCTGCGGTCAAGATGCGCAGGAGGTGGCGCAGATTTGATCGGAAGCTAGCCAGGCTTTACTCATCTACCATTTGAATTCTGTCTGTTTCCGCAACTTTGTTTTTGGTATGAGTGTTTTTTTTGTGCCAGGCGGAAACCATCATTCCGATAAGCAAGATGGTTATTACTGTGAGGAGAGCTTTTTGCTCGCCGGGGGTCAGAGAGAACCATGAGCGAGTGATTGCTGCAGGGACAAGTGCGATCGGTATGATTTTTTCCAGTGGTCGGACTTGGGTTTTATTCTCCGGGTATCCAGCATTTCTGCCATATTCTGGTTTTTGACTTTTTTGGTGGAGGGTCGGCGTTTTCATTGGGTTCCCAATGTCCTCCTGTCAGGAAAGTTGGTTTGGCGTTATGTGTTGGCCGTCTATTTAATGGCCAGGTTAACAAGTTTATCTGGGACAAGGATGAATTTCATCAGTTGCCTGCCTTCAGTATGTTTTTTGACTTTTTCGCGTTCCATTACCAGATGTTTCAGCTTATCTTCGCCTGTTCCGGTTGGAACGGTGACTTTATCTCTGACTTTTCCGTTGATCTGGATCACTATGTTAACTTCTTCCTTTTCAAGAGCTGCTTTGTTTACTTCGGGCCACCTGGCGTGAATAATGCTTGGCTGATGGCCCAACAGTTCCCATATTTCCTCACTGATATGGGGACAGAATGGTGAAAGGAGCAGAGTTATGGTTTCTACAGCATTCTGGTAGACGGCTTTGCTCTGGTCTGTCGATTCATTATGGATATTGAAGGAATCCAGAGCATTGGCAAGTTCCATCAATCTTGCTACTGCCGAATTAAAGTGAAAGGAGCCTTCGATATCCCGGGTAACCATCTGTATGGTTTCGTTGGTTTTTCGGTAAAGCTGTTTTTCCGCCTCATTCATTCTGGAAATTTTGCAATCCAATTCTGAACTGTTGTTCAAAACCTTTTGGTTGTCATAAACCCTGCGCCAGAATTTGCGCAGAAAACGCGAAGCTCCTTCAATTCCACGATCATTCCATTCGACATCCTTTTCCGGCGGACCTATGAACAGTGTGTAGAGTCTCAATGTATCGGCGCCATATTCGGTTACCAGCCTATCAGGGCTTACTACGTTGCCTTTTGATTTAGACATTTTGTAAAGCTGGCCGTCTTTATCGCTCCTTTTACAGATCATCCCCTGGGTAAACAGGGCGTTGAACGGTTCAGAGAACGAGCAATAACCTGCGTCGTGTAGGACTTTGACTATAAACCGGGAATAAAGCAAGTGCAGCACGGCATGTTCGATTCCGCCTATATACTGGTCCACGGGAAGCCAGTGATCGACATCTTCTTTTTTAAACGGTTCTGTGTCCAGATGGGGATTTACGTACCGCAGGAAGTACCAGCATGAGCAGAGCCATTGTGCTATGGTATCAGTTTCCCTTTTTGCCGGTCTGTTGCACTTCGGACATTGTGTGTTCCGGAATTCATTGTGATTGGCGAGCGGGTTGCCTTTTTTAATCTTAAAATCCACGTCGTCGGGCAGTCTTACTGGCAGGTCATCGGTTGGCACCGGAACTGTGCCGCAGGTTTGGCAGTGAACAACCGGGATTGGTGCTCCCCAGTAGCGCTGTCGGCTGATAAGCCAGTCCCTGATGCGGTAGCTGACATCGGCTTTGCCGAAGCCTTTTTCTTGTGCATGACAGGTTATTTTCCTGATGGCATCGCGGTTGTTGAGTTTATCGAAGGGTCCCGAATTCACAAGCTTTCCATCGCCAACATAAGCTTCCTGCATGGTTGCGGGATCAAGGTTTTCCTCGTCGTTCTGGATTACCACCTTTACGGGCAGTTCATATTTTTTTGCAAATTCAAAGTCCCGCTGATCGTGTGCGGGCACTGCCATCACTATGCCGGTACCGTATTCCATCAGCACGTAGTTGGTTATCCATAGTTCTGATTTCTCGCCGTTGAAAGGGTTTGTGACATGGTAGCCGGTAAAAACTCCTTCTTTTTCGG
>CAYSRM010000042.1:0-14013 GCA_964433435.1 uncultured Victivallales bacterium | reverse complement strand
GCGCTGAGCGGATCATCAGCCAGATGAACAGGCAAACCAGTCTGTTCAGCAATCAGCTTATCCATACTCTTGAGCAAGGCGCCGCCGCCTGCCAGAATCATACCCCTGTCTACAAGATCCGCCGACAGTTCAGCCGGACACCTCTCCAGAGTTATTCTGATTGCGTCAATGATCGAAGAAACCGGCTCCTGTAAGGCTTCGCGAACCTCCTCCGAAGTAATAGTCAAAGTCTTCGGAAGTCCGGCCACAAGGTCTCTGCCCTTCACCTCCATACTGGTCTCCTCATCAACAGGATATGCCGAACCCATTGAAATCTTGATCTCCTCTGCAGTACGTTCTCCCAACATTAAGTTATAAACACGTTTCATGTACTGAACTATACACTCATCCATCTCGTCGCCACCGACCCTCACTGTACGGCTGAAAACTATGCCGGCAAGCGATATCAGGGCCACCTCCGTGGTCCCGCCGCCGATATCCACTATCATGTTCCCCGCAGGCTCCTGGACAGGCAATCCTACACCAATGGCAGCGGCCATCGGTTCTTCAATAAGAAACACTTCCCGGGCCCCGGCATGAGTCGCCGAGTCCTTGACCGCTCTTTTTTCAACTTCCGTTATATCACTGGGAACGGCAATGATGATCCTCGGACGAACCATCTTCTTGCGATTATGCACCCGCTTAATAAAATACCGGAGCATAGCTTCAGTTATCTCAAAGTCAGCTATCACACCGGCCTTCATCGGCCGGACAGCCACAATGTTGCCAGGTGTCCGCCCGAGCATGCGTTTGGCTTCATCGCCAACCGCCAGAATACGTTTGGTCCCCGCCTGAATGGCAACAACCGAAGGCTCACGAAGCACAATGCCGCGATCCTTCACATAAACCAAAGTGTTGGCCGTCCCTAAATCTATCCCGATATCGTTTGAAAATAACCCTAAAAACCTGCTTAGCATTTAATTAGTCCAATAACTCTACCTTAGAAAATAAACGGTTCTCACGTACTTTGAGCTATACATGAACGAATCGTCAAGCAATAAACTCAAACAATCGCGCACACCATCCAAACATCTACACCAAACTCCGCTCGCGCCACAACTCGCCATCTTCCCTTCAACGCTGCCCCCACCGCTTCGCGGCAATTGGCATTATGGCGCCACAACTTCAATAGAGTCGGCCAGGAATGACCGACCTTCCAGGGTAAGACACGCATTTCTGCCTGTCCGTTCATGCGTCAATGGCCATAATGGAATTGCTGACCGCTTTCCCCTTGCAATAATTGTTGATTTAGCATAATCAAACCACGAGAAAACACAAGGAATCAAAACAGCTATGCAAGGCTTGAATTACCTGTTGGCAAACCGAAGTCAATTGGTTGTACTTCGGACTCTCTACGAAGCAGAATCCCCTATCTCCGGCAGAGCCGTGGAAAAAGCATCAGGACTCTCCAACCGCGCCACAATGATAGCGCTGCATACACTCACTAATGCCAATGCCGTGCATTGCGAAGTTTTACCCGGTATGCACCTTTACTCACTTAACCATAATCACTATCTGGTTGCCAAAGCCCTGAAACCGGCGTTCGAAGCTGAAGAAATGTTCTGGAATGATGTCCGGAAAACCGTGCGCCGCATCGTTAAACCACGCCCCCATGCAGCCGTAGCAACCGGCCCCCTGGCAAGAGAAGAAAACGAATACGGAGGCAGGGTCACACTCATTATGCTGTTTTCAAGCGGATCAAACCGGATCAAATCGCTGGCGTCAATCCATGAACTTGCCCAGACCTTCCGGGACCGATACTCGCTGACACTGGAACACTACCTTCTAGATCCGCGAACCATGAACAGGTCAGAAAATGAGCCTTTATGGAATAGAGTCGAACGCGAAGGTATCCTTCTTTTCGGTTCACTCCCGTAATCCCGGATAAAAGTTTACATTGCTTTCAGTAATAACGAGGCATTATGCCCGCCGAAACCAAGAGAATTGCTCAAACACGCTGCCACCTTCTTCTCCCTCGCTTCGTTGGGAACATAATCCAGGTCACATTCAGGATCAGGAGTCTCATAGTTTATCGTGGGAGGCACCACCCCGTACCTTAACACCAACCCGCAAACAACAGCTTCAAAACCGCCCGCAGCGCCAAGCATATGACCAGTCATCGATTTACTGGAACTAACCATGACCGAACGCGATGCTTCATCGCCCAGGGCGCCCTTTATCGCCGCAGTTTCCATCTTGTCGTTCAAAGGCGTACTAGTCCCGTGAGCGTTGATGTAATCCAGATCGGATGGCATAATGCCGCCATCTTCCATTGCTATTATCATCGCCCGCCTTGCCCCATCACCTGTCTCCTCTGGCGCAGTAATATGAAAAGCATCACAAGTCATCCCAAAACCCGCCACTTCCGCATACATCTGTGCGCCCCTTGCCCGGGCGTGCTCCAATTCTTCCAGAACAAGTATTGCGGCCCCATCCGCCATCACAAAGCCGTCGCGATCCCTGTCAAAAGGCCGACTTGCCTTCTCAGGCTCATCGTTCCTGGTGCTTAACGCACGCATAGCACAGAAACCACCGATTCCCGTTGGAGTAGAAGAAGCCTCGGCGCCGCCCACAAACATCAGATCCGCGTCGTTTTCCCGAATAGCGCGCATCCCCATGCCAATAGCATGCGCCGAAGACGCACATGCTGTAACGGTACAGTAATTCAACCCCTTCAGATCAAACTCTATGGCTATCAACCCGCCGGCCATGTTTGATATCATCTGCGGGATCATGAAGGGAGAACACCGCGAAGGCCCTTTGTCTAACAACACACTGTGCTGTGTCTCAAATGTTTCCAGCCCCCCAATGCCCGAACCAATGATCGCGCCCCGCCGCTCCGGGTTCCCGTCTTCTTTGTTTAGATCGGCATCGCGTGCAGCAAGCTTCGCCGCACCCATCGCATACTGGCAGAAACGATCCATTCTTCGCCGTTCCTTGCGGGCAATAAAAGCGTCGGGATCAAATCCTGAAACCTCGCCTGCAATCTGACTGGCGAAATCTGATGCGTCAAAATGCTGAATACGCCCGACCCCGCTACGTCCCGATTTCAGTTTCTCCCAGACTTCCCCAATCTCACAACCCAGCGGCGATACTACACCAATACCTGTTATTACTGCTCTCCTCATTACACCTCTTTCCTCAAACCAGTACCCTGTATCAGGAGAATGCCCTCAAGCTAATTCGGTCTATTCATGCGCCGACCCCACTATAGCTGTAACTCCATGCACCCGTCCGAAGCGGATACAATCTCTTGCCACTGCTACATGCCGGCATTTTTCCGCGAATAGTTCAATCTAAGCTTCGTAACCTTTCTCCTTCAAATAACTGATTACCGCACCAACATTCGTGAGCTTCTCAGCGTCTTCATCCGGAATCTCCGCACCGAATTCCTCTTCAAAAGCCATAACCAGTTCTACCGTATCAAGCGAATCAGCTCCGAGATCTTCGATAAACGAAGCCTCCGACGTCACCTGCTCGGCGTTAACTCCCAACTGCTCAACAATAATCTCTTTAACTTTGTCTTCTAAGGCCATCTTTCTTTTCTCCTTTCCTACATCACCATACCACCACTGACCGTCAGCACCTGTCCTGTCATATACGAAGATGCATCCCCGGCCAGAAACACCGCTGCTTTAGCCACGTCTTCCGGCAAACCCATCCGGTTCATCGGTATGGCATCAAGCATTTTCTTTTTTATCCCGTCGTCCAGCGCCTCCGTCATTTTTGTTTCTATGTACCCCGGAGCAACAGCATTAACCCGTACGTTCCGTGATGCCAGTTCCCTGGCGGCGGACTTTGTAAGGGCTATTACCCCGGCTTTTGAAGCGGCATAATTACACTGTCCCGCGTTCCCGATCAAGCCAATAATTGAAGCAATATTTACTATGGCCCCTCCCCGCTGTTTCATCATAGGTTTAGATACAGCTTTTGTAAAAAGAAAGGATCCCTTCAGGTTCACATCCATGACCGCGTCCCACTGCTCCTCAGACATCCTCAACAGAAAAGAATCTTTCGTAATACCAGCATTATTAACCAGAATGTCAATCTTGTCAAAGCCCTCATACACAGCTTTAACAGTCTCTGCAACGGCGCCGGCATCGCTTACATCTACACTGAAACATTCCGCCTTGCACCCTTTGGACTTGACCATATCGGCCGTCTCGGCAAGCCAGTCAGACTCCAGATCACAGAGAGCCAGATCAGCGCCTTCGGCCGACAAAGCAACTGCAATCGCCTGTCCTATGCCTCGAGCCGCCCCGGTTACAATAGCGGTTCTGTTTTCAAGCAACCCCATTATTATAGCCTCCCTTCTCTATAATCTCCATAAACAACATTTAACAACGCTTCATCAACCACCCAACGCTTCACAAGTCTTGCCCAGCGACTGCGAGTCCTGGATATTCAGAACCTGCGCCTGGCGGTCAATCCTGCGTATCAGCCCTGACAGAACACGGCCGGGACCAAACTCTACAAAACGTTCAACACCCTGCTGCCTGAGCCAGTCAATCGACTCATGCCAGTGAACGGTCGAAGTAACCTGCTCAAGCATGCGCTCCCGAATCTCATCGGGCCCGCCATGAGGCCTGCCGGTAACATTCGATAACACCGGCGCCGCCGGCTTTTTAAATTCAACATCCTCAAGAACCGCAGCAAGCTTCTCCCTCGCCGATTGCATCAAAGACGAATGATAAGCGCCCGCCACCCTCAAAACAACTGTCTTCTTCGCCCCGGCCTCCACTGCAAATTGCTCCGCATTCGCAATAGACTCGCGCTCACCGGCCAGCACAGTCTGACCCGGAGAATTAAGGTTGGCGGTCTCAACACCGGCCCGCTCTCTGATCTCGTCAACCTTCTCAGGGGTAAGCCCGATAACACTTACCATTCCCCCGTCGGTCGCCTCGCATGCTTCCTGCATAAACTTTCCCCTGGCATGTAAAACCTTCAAAGTCTCTTCAAAACCCAACGCACCGCAAATATGCAAAGCAGTCCATTCGCCTAAGCTCAACCCCGCGGCTCCAGAATAAGATACCCCCCCCGCACATGCTCTCAACGCGCTCATGCAGGCAACACTCATTACAAATATAGCCGGTTGACAGTTATCAGATCGCTGCAATTCCTCCGAAGGACCCTCAAAACACAGTTTCGATAAGCCAAAACCAAGCACATCGTCTGCCTTTTTGAAAAGCTCCCCGCACTCCGGATGGGCCAGGGCAATATCTTTACCCATGCCCGCAAATTGCGCGCCCTGCCCGGCAAATACCAATGCTGTATTCATATTAAAACTCCAGAACTCCAGCGCCCCACGTAAAACCCCCGCCAAAAGCTATCAACAACAGTTTGTGTCCTCTCTGAATTCTTCCGTCTCTAACAGCTTCATCCATGGCAAGAGGAATGGACGCAGCCGAAGTGTTGCCCACATTCTCCAGGTTATTGCAAAAACGCTCAAGCGGTACCTTGAGCCTGTTCGAAATCGCCTGTATTATTCTCATGTTGGCCTGATGCGGAACAACCCAGTCAATGTCATCGGTTGTTACCCCGCTCTTTTCCATTGCCTTCCTGGCAGCCTCACACATACGCAAAACTGCATGCTTAAATACCTCGTTGCCCGACATTTGCAGGTAATGAAGCCTGTTTTGAACGGTCTCAATAGTAGCCGGATTCCTGCTTCCGCCCCCGGGCATCTTGAGAAGATCAGCAAGACCTCCATCTGAACCCATTTCAACATCCATCAACCCCACACCAGTGTTATCCTCGCCGGGTTTCACAACAGCGGCGCCGGACCCGTCCCCGAACAAAACACATGTTGATCTGTCCTGCCAATCCGTAATAGCGCTCAACTTCTCCGCTGCAATTACCAGCCCCGTGTTTATCCTGCCGCCGGCTATCATATGTCGGGCAATGTCTAATCCATAAAGAAATCCCGAACAAGCGGCTTCAATATCAAAGCAGAATGCATTCTTGGCCCCCAACCGCTCCTGCACAAAACAACCCGTGTTTGGAAAAACCATGTCCGGAGTTATGCTCGCAACAAGTATCATTTCCACTTCATCCGCGCTTACCCCGGCCATTTCAAGGGCCCTTTCAGAAGCAATCGTCGCCATGTCCGAAGAAGCTTCGTCTTCCGCGGCAATGTGCCGCTGCTTTATGCCTGTCCGCGTGGTAATCCATTCGTCTGAAGTATCAACTATCTTCTCCATCTCGGCATTTGTAAGCACACGATCAGGCAGATATGAACCTATTCCTGCTATACGCATTCTTCTTAAACTCTCTTTCGCATTTTCCATTATCTTAACTTGCCAACTCCCTTAATCTTCTCAATCATCAGATTATTCAGGTTCTGATGCTTTGCCAGGCCCGTTTCTTTCAGCTTCTCAACCATTAAATCATTCACGTTACAATGTATTGATTCGGAAGCAACTCTGACAGCATGGAAAATGGCAGGCGCCTTGGATGCTCCATGCGTGATTATACAAACTCCTCCAACACCAAGAAGAGGAGCCCCGCCATACATCTGGGGATCAGCTTTCTTCTTCATCTTTTTCAGACTTTTCCAAAGAAAAGCAGACCCTATCCGACTCATCAGCGAGCTTCGAAGTTCCTCTTTCAACCAGTGACCTATCGCACCCACCGAACTCTCCGCGGTCTTAAGCACAATATTGCCCACAAAACCATCACAAACCACAACATCAGTTTCCCCTTGAAACAAATCGTGACCCTCAACATTGCCGCGGAAATTGATACCCGATTGCTCCAGAAGCTTATATGCTTCCTTTGTTATCTCGTTGCCCTTTGTCTCCTCGCCGCCAATACTCACCAAGCCACTCACCGGATCGTCCCGATTCAAAATCATCCGGGAATATACCGTGCCCATAACTCCAAATTGCGCCAGAAGCCTCGAACCACAATCAATATTCGCCCCTGCGTCAATAAGAACAAACGGACGGTTCTCCGTCGGCAAAACTGCAGCAATCGCAGGCCTTATAACACCTTCAAGCAACCTCAGCTTCAGAGTGCAGGCAACAACCGCCGCACCTGTGTTCCCAGCCGAAACCAATGCATCGGCTTCACCCGCCTTTACAAGATCCACCGCCCGACCTATGGAAGAATCCTTCTTCTTTCTGACCGCCCCGGCAGGAGTTTCGTCCATCGACACAACTTCCGAAGCATGCCTGATTTCTATTTTCGAGGAAACGCCGGAATAGTGGCCCAGTTCCCGCTTAATAGCTTTTTCATCTCCTACCAGCAGAATCCTGCCGACAGAATCCAGCTTTTCAGAAGCATCAACACACCCCGCGACTACCTCGCGCGGCGCATGATCCCCCCCCATAGCATCAACAGCTATCTTCATTAAGCGACCCCCTGCCGATCATTCCGTCTCTACAGAGAGCACCTGCCGACCTTTGTAATACCCGCAAGCCGGACATACCCGGTGAGGCTGCTGCGACTCGCCGCAATCAGGACACGGCTTCGCTTCCACATAAGATTTCTTGTGAGCCCTCTTGCGCATACGCTTTCGGCTCTTTGACGTTTTCCGTTTTGGTACTGCCATTTTTTTACTCCTTCATCAAGCCCAGTCCGTCCAGCGCCGACCAACGCGAGTCCCTCTCAGGCTTACAAGCGCACTCACCTTCATTCAGATTCTTGCCGCATTGTGGACACAATCCCCTACAGTCAGGCCGGCAAACTGGATATCCAGGAAAAGCGAGAATAATAGCTTCACGTATGTCCCGGGTCAAGTCCACATATTCGGTATCTTTATCCAATTCCTTCACCACTCGAAAATCAGGAACTTCCACACTCAGTTTCCCTTCCGAAGCACAACGCACACAGATAAATTGCACCCTTGTCCACAGCGAACCCTTCACTGTAAGCCTGCCGGAAACCTCCTGCACAAAAAGTTCATACGAAACATCATCAAACGACTTATACTCCACATCGCCAGACAATTCAAGAATGTCTCCCGTTACAGAACCCCCGTACCGTTCCCCCTCCGGCGGCACTTTCGCCAACCTGATACTAACACAACGCTCCATAATCCTTCACCCCGATCCTCGCGCCTTAGTCTGATGTATTAACGCTTTCAATATCAGAACTAGCCCCGGTCGGCGCTGAACCGCTTCCTGAGAACATCCTCAACATAAGGCGGCACAAACCCGCCTATGTCGCCTCCATGGCTGGCGACCTCTTTAACTGTACTCGAACTCACATAACTGTGTGATTCCTTGGGCATCATGAACAGCGTCTCTATCTCAGGGGCCAGTTTCCTGTTGGTCAACGCCATCTGAAATTCATTTTCAAAATCCGAATATGCGCGCAAACCTCTCAGTAAAACATGATAACGCTTCCGGCGCGCATACTCTACAAGCAAGCCGGCAAAAGGCTCAACCTCAACATTGTCCATGCCATCCACAACAGTAGCCACCATAGAAAGACGATCCTCAATGCTGAAAGTATTGTCCTTTACAGGCCGCGAAACAACAGCTACGAGAACCCTGTCAAAAATTTCCGCCCCCCTCTCTATTATGTCAAGATGGCCAAGAGTCAACGGATCAAACGTTCCAGCATATATTGCCCTTTTTTTCTTCATTTCCTCTCTCTCCCGCTTTCCGAGCCTTTAACTCGCAAGTAAAAACATAAACCTGTACCACCATACGCGCGAATGTCAATAGTCCTCCAACCTTCATGCGTATCCATCGCCTCCCCGACAATGTCTTCCCTGCCTGACTCAAATATAAATACGCCACCCTCCGCAATAACATCAAAAGCAGGAATTATTCTCAACAAATATTGCCGCCAGCCTTCCGTCCCGCAAGCCCCAACCTCCCGGGGCCCCGATTGAGAATAAGGAGGATCCGCAAAAACAATATCAAAACGCTCTCCGCGTAAAACACCCTCAAGCGCCAGCCTGACATCAGCCCTTACAATACGGCTGGCAAAATCAGGAAGCCGGCCTGCAACCCCTTTCAGAATACCGCATGAACGCCCGGAGTTCTCAACCCACCAGACTTCGCCCGCGCCTCGACTCGCAGCTTCCACCCCCACAATACCCGAACCCGCAAATAAGTCCGCCAATTTCGCGCCTGCTATTTTTTCTCCCAAAATAGAAAAAAGGGCCTCCCTGACCATGTCCTGGGTCGGCCGGATACGACGATCAGGAGCCGCAATTCTTAATCCACAAAATTTTCCGCCTGTTATTCTCATTGCACAACTATAAGTAACACCCGCAAATCCTGCAAACCCATCTTAACCCCCATATCTCACAGAATTTCGTAGCTGCCTGTCCGCCATCCGGCGAAAGAACGTGGATAGTGCTGCTGCGGGGGCGCAAATTGGTGAAACGCCAGAGCAGCCGTATAGACATACTGCAATCTGGCGTTTTGTCAATTCGTGCCGTCGCAGTAGTGCTATCCGCGCTCGCAGCAGGAATTCCGCAAGATATGCGGGTTAAGTAATTCTCATTACAAACGATTCCTACATGCAGACTCGCGAAAGCTCCCGCGCGTTTGCTCCGCACCTGCCGCCATTTTCCAATTTAACCTTGCCAATACACAACCCCTCACCGCATAATCCAACACTCAAAGGAAAAGGTGCCCAAATGGCTTGGTTCAGAAAAACACGGAAAGATAAACCGCTGCCGGACAAATCGAATGTGTGGGTGATATGCCCCGGCTGCAAAGCCCATGTATTCAAAGAGGAATGGCAGAAAACGGTGAACGTCTGCCCGAAATGTAATTTCCACGATAAAATTCCTGTTCACCAAAGACTTGATCAACTGATCGACAAAGAGTCATTTGTTGAACTTAATAAAGACCTGACATTCAATGACCCGCTTTCTTTCGCCGACGCCAGAGGTACCTACGAAGACAAAGCTAATCAAGCTATGGCCAAAACTGGCCTGAAAGAATCAATAGTAACAGGCAGGGGGAAAATGAATTCCATCCCTGTGGTTATCGGCATCATGGACTTCCGGTTTCTCGGCGGCAGCCTCGGCGGTATGACCGGAGAGAAAATACTCCAGGCCATGAATTACGCGCTCAAACACCATATGCCGTGCATCATGGTCTGCGCCTCGGGCGGAGCAAGAATGCAGGAAGGCATCATCTCATTAATGCAGATGGGTAAAACATGTGCGGGTATCTCAAGACTGAACGAAGCCGGAATCCCGTACATCTCCGTGCTCACACACCCCACAACCGGCGGGGTCTCCGCAAGCTTCGCCATGATGGGCGACCTCAACATTGCCGAACCCGGTGTGCTGATAGGTTTTGCCGGGCGCAGGGTAATCGAGCAAACCATTAAGCAGGAGCTTCCGGATGACTTCCAGACCGCAGAGTACGTGCTCGAACACGGTTTTATTGATCACATCGTATCCCGCAACAATTTGAAAGAGTTTATCTGTAAAGTGCTGAAATATTGGAACGTATCCTAAGCCTAAGGTGGTACACAATGAACCAGAAGTTCATAGAACTAGACATCAGCCGAATAAAAACGTCGGACAAACTGCGCAAAAATATCGGAGATACAACAACCCTCGAAAACTCGATAAGAAAACTCGGCTTGCTCTCCCCTCTCATTGTAGACCCTGATAACGTTCTTATCTCGGGCTACAGACGGCTCTCGGCCTGCAACAAAATCGGACTCAGCCACGTACCGGTTATCCGTGTCGATGTTCCAGCCAGGAGCATGACAGCGCTCGACATCCAGACCGACGAAAACCTCTGTAGACAGCCACTCTCCCCCGAGGAACTCCAGCAGCATATACAGGAAAAGAAGCTCTGCTTGGAAGAAGAAACTACAAGCAAAGGCTTTGTCGACAAAATCAAAAAAGCATTCGGGCGCCAGTAATATGAATCTCGACTTTGAAAAAGAAATATCGGAAATCGAAAACCGAATCTCAGAGTTAAAAAAACTGAATGAAAATCCAAACGTTCAGTTCGATACCGAAATAGCGGAACTTACTCTTGAGCTGGAGACAAAAACAAAAGCAACCTACCGAAAGCTTTCTCCATGGCAGACCTGCCAGATAGCAAGACACCCTGAACGCCCATCTATAAAAAACTATGCTAATGGAGTTTTCAGCGAATTCATAGAACTGCACGGAGACCGCTGCTTCGGCGACGACCAGGGAATCATAGGCGGCTTTGCAAGCATAAAACAAAGCAAACACAAAGTCATGCTAATCGGACACCAGAAGGGGAAATCCGTAGAAGAAAACCTCCAAAGCAATTTCGGCATGGCAAATCCCGACGGCTACCGCAAAGCCCTGCGATTGATGAAACTGGCAGAAAAATACAAAATCCCGATAGTATGCCTCATAGATACCCCCGGGGCCTACCCTGGCGAGGAAGCGGAGGCCCGCGGCCAAGCCGAAGCCATCGCACACAATCTTACGGAAATGTTCAGAATTAAAGTCCCGATTGTAGTAATAATAACAGGAGAAGGCGGCAGCGGAGGGGCCATCGGAATCGGCATTGGGGATGTCGTATTGATGCTTTCAAATTCAATCTACTCGGTTATATCACCCGAAGGATGCGCATCCATATTGTGGCGCGACGGCTCAAAAGCGCCGGATGCGGCAGCCGCATTGAAAATCACCGCAAGAGACCTGAAAAACTTCAATGTGATAGACGAAATAATCGAAGAACCCGTCGGCGGAGCTCACAGAAACCATGACGCAACATTCGAATCCGTCAGAAAAACACTGGTCAGCCACCTCACAAGACTGAATAAAATGTCGTCAAGAAGACTGCTGGAAAAACGTTTTGATAAATTCGCTTCAATGGGCAACCCGAGAAAAGCCCGAAAATAAAAAAAGAAGGAATAAAAATGGCCCGATCGAGAAAAGAAAACCGCAAGAATCCCCGGACCTCCAGAAAACATAGCTCTTCTTCCTCTAAACAGACAACACCGCTTCGTATCACCGATACCACCCTGCGCGACGCTCACCAATCGCTCTGGGCCACCAGAATGCGGACCCGGGATATTGAAGGCATACTTGAGACAATTGATAACGCAGGCTATTACTCGCTCGAAGTCTGGGGCGGAGCAACTTTTGACGTGTGCCTCCGTTTCCTCAGAGAAAACCCCTGGGAACGACTCCGGTTGATGAAATCAAAAGCAAAAAAAACCCCCCTGCAAATGCTCCTCCGGGGCCAGAATATCCTGGGATACAAGAATTATCCCGACGACCTCCTCGACCGCTTCGTAGCTCTGGCTTGCAAAAACGGCATAGACATATTCAGAATCTTCGACGCGCTTAACGATAACAGAAACCTGGAATACGCAATTAAGGCTGTCAGAAAACACGGCGGGCACGCCCAGGGAACACTATGCTATACAATCAGCCCGGTCCACACCGTCGACGAATTCGTTCGGGTAGCCAAAGAACAGGTTCAGATGGGCATCGACTCCCTGTGCATCAAGGATATGGCAGGGATCCTGTCGCCGGTCTCAGCAGAAAAACTGGTCTCGGCCCTCACATCAGAACTCGACGTGCCGGTTCAGCTCCATTGCCATATGACAAGCGGTATGGCTATAGCAACTTATATGGAAGGCGTCAGGGCCGGCGCAGGGGCAATCGACTGTGCAATATCACCTATGTCAGGATTTTCATCGCAGCCGCCTGTAGAAACCATGCTTTCGATATTCGACGAAACACCATACCATACAAACCTTGACATTGAATGCCTCCGCAAAATCTGTAAATACTTCACCGATCTTGCGCCGGAACGAAAACTGTCTCACCAGCCCCCGAATATTATCGACCCGGAAATACTTATCCACCATATACCGGGAGGAATGATATCCAACCTCCGATCACAGCTCGACCAGCAGGATGCATTGGACAGACTCCCCGAAGTCCTCAACGAAATACCTGCGACCCGAAAAGATATGGGCTATCCTCCCCTGGTTACCCCGACCAGCCAGATAGTAGGTATACAGTCAGTAATGAACGTTCTGTCTGGCGAACGCTACTCAATGGTGCCCCAGGAAACAAAGAATTACATAAAGGGTTTCTACGGAAGTCCACCGGCAAAAATCAACCCGAAATTGAAAAAGAAAGTCCTTGCTGACGAAAAACCGATAACCTGCCGGCCAGCCGACCTTCTCGATCCTATGCTGCCTAACGCAACAGATAATATCGACCCTGACCTGATAAGGGAAGAAGAAGACATTATCTCCTATTGTCTTTTCCCTGAAACTGCCAAACAGTATCTCGAATGGCGCAATTTACCCGAAGATCATCGCCCCGAGCCGCCCGCAGAAACCGAGAGGAAACAACAGAAAAAAGAGGAAACCGCCACAAAAGTCGAACCTTTACATAGTGGCGAGCCCTTCCTTAACCCTGAAGACTACAAGGAACTACACGAAGTCATTGAAAAAGTAAAACAACTGGGCCTGGACGAACTTACCATACGTAGAGGAAGTGCCAGCCTGAGCCTCAGCGGCGGGGACGTTTCACAGACCTCCAGCAACGCTATCGGAGAAAAACAGAAAACAGACAAACCCGAAAAATCTGAACAGCCCAAAACCAAAACAGATGGTCCGGTAATCAAAGCTCCGCTTAACGGAACCTTCTATACCTGCCCCGGTCCAGGACAGCCGGATTTTACAGCGCCTGGCGACACTGTCGAACAAGACGAACCAGTCTGTATCGTGGAAGCAATGAAACTGTTCAACCAGATCAAAGCTCCTTTCAAATGCAAAATCAAATCATTCCTTGTCAAACACGGCGACAACGTAAGCAAAGACGAGGCACTGGTAGACATTGAAGCGCTATAGTTAAATCACTAGCGTCCCATATGGCAAAGGGGAACTAACCACGGAGACACTGAGGCACGGAGTCGTCTTCGCCCACAGGCTACGCCGTGCCTCCGTGGTAAGCTTTCTTATGCGGTCAAAAAATATCGAATGCAGGTTAGCTCTGCCCTTTACCCATAAGTCAGTTACTTGCAGGCTAAAGGGGTTCCA
>CAYSRM010000041.1:11623-14074 GCA_964433435.1 uncultured Victivallales bacterium | reverse complement strand
TTTTTGATGGATTCAGACAGCCTAAACTTGCATATAAAACGGTAAAAGACCATTTTACAAATAGCTGACGATTATTCTTTATTCTGAAAAGGGTCGTTGAGCTAACCCGCATATCTCACAGTATTTCGTAGCTGCCTGTCCGCTGTCCGGCGGCAATGTGTTGTCGATAGCCGTGGAGGGCGGGCGGGGACCACATGTCAGGCATCTGCCTTCAGCGGATCGGTGCCGGCCTTTACTTCCTCGCCGTCATTTCTGCCGTCACCATCAGTGTCGGGATTAAGATAGTCCGTACCTAACTTGGCCTCTTCTTCATCACTTAGCCCGTCATTGTCCGAGTCTTTGGCAGGGGCGGCGCCATCCGGGCCAGAGTCGTATCCATTTGCCCAGGTCCATATAATGCCAAGACCCAACAACGAATTTGCATTAACCGATCCACCATAGTCGGCAAGCATACCGCGATAATCGAGTCTTAGCGACCAGTTACTGTTCATCCGATACATCAGCCCAAAACCACCCCTGATATTAAGATCTGAGCGGTCAATGTCGTCGGATTCTTCGGTGTACAAGGAATATCCAGCGCCGATCGCAACAAAAGGATCAAACCGTTTCCGTTGCCGCAAATGAAACACCGCATCCACGGCCAGACCTGCCATGTGGGAATCCTCCTGTTGCGGGAATTCGTCTTCGTTGCCCGGCAACCGTGGAGCTCCATACATAATCCCTTCAAGAGTCCAACGTTCACTGAGGTCGTATCCCAGCCGCAATGCCCCGTAGGGCCCGCCCTTGAGTTCTTCGTCTCCTTCAAAATGACTCATTCCTACGGAAAAGCCTAGATGCCAGGGATAAGAATCTTTTTCTTTTTCACTAGCCTCCTCGTCCGCGGCAAATGCGGAACACGTTATTAGAAAACAAACGCAGGCAAAAACCGTCATTTTATGGATCGTTCCTTTTTTCATTTTCCCGCCTCCTCAATGTGTTACACGTTTGCCCCGTCCCATAACCGCAAATCGTGAGCATAGAATCTTGTTCATCAGTCACGCAAGGTCGTTGGGGTCATTTTCGACCGGCTTTCCATAAGCTCTACCTGAACCCGTACATCGGTAGTATTCTATAGTACACTTCCAAGGACAGAGCACATAACGCAGTCGTAACCGCTCTGCCCATCCGCGGTCCCAGATGTCCCGACGGGTCCCACGAACCGGCATTGAACATGCCTTTGCGCTGAAGGCCCGGCAAGGTCTTCTTCATTTTTTCATTCCAGTTATTCCATTTCGATCCCTGATGCTGATAAAGGGCAAGTGTACCGTAGTACAGGTAATAAACGTCAAGATCCTTTACTTTAAACGGGTGGGTATGCAGCCATGCAGCGCTTTTCTTCATGCCGGGCTCGCGCGGGGGTATACCTGCAAGCTGACGACTGAACATACCGGTGGCAATCATCGTGCCGGACCTGTGCTTATAGCCCGGTTGATAGGAGTAAAGGCCGCTTCTTTCCCCCTCTTCACAAACATCAATCCATTTATCTGCTCTTTCGAATACCGCGTCGTCAACTTCAATCCCCGCCAACCTGGCGCTTTTAAGCGCGAGGTACTGCCATCCTGTTACGAGTATGTCCGAGTCCTTGCGTGGTTCATAGCGCCATCCACCGGTTTCCGGATTCTGGGCATCTACAATAAAATCCACCGCCTTCCGGGCAGGAGCAAGCAGGTTGTGATCCTGCGAAAGAGTATAGGCTTCGCAAAGCGCGATCGTGGCTATCGCGTGATCGTACATGTTTCCTCCCTTACCGGTAAGTCTGCCCGTGAGCCGACCTTGCCTGTCCCTCTGCATCTCGTCGATAAGCCAGTTCAATGCCCTGGTAACAACGTCCCGGTGCGGACCCTCGGCCGTGTGCGTGGCGCCCCACCCGTAATAACAGAGAAGGATAAGGCCCGTTGCAGCCACATCATGCCCTTCTTCCCCGCCGTGTTTACTGATATCCCAGTGTCCGTCGCGTTCCTGGTTCTTTTCGAACCAGTTCAACGCGGATGCAATCGCCTCCTGGGTAGCATCGCTTCCGCCGAGTCCTTCAATGATTTCGGTGGAAAGTGTGCCGGGGCGACGCAGGACTACGGGCGAGACAATCCTCCCTTTCGCTTCCGGCACGTCCAGCTTGCCGGGGGCTTCTATCTTTAGTTCAGTCTCATCCATTGCCGAGCTGTACAACGTAGTAATTTCAGTTTCGACCCCGCGCATTTCCGGCGGTTCGCCCCTGCTCTCTATCCCCGCAGATGGAACAGCCCCCCGATGTCTCGAGTCCGGAATTTTATTGTTTTCAATCCCGGCAACCGAGTCCCGTCCCTGATCAACCGGCGGTTCCGAACTCAATCTGGCATATTCCACAAATCCCGGTTCCACGGCCGAAGCCGTGACAGCGAACACAGCACGCGTTTTCTCGCTGGTTCCGGCTCC
>CAYSRM010000041.1:0-11523 GCA_964433435.1 uncultured Victivallales bacterium | reverse complement strand
CCTCCAGTCCGCCGCCTGTTTCAAAGCTGGCTGTTTCAGTGTTATCCGGCAACTTCGCGAACCGATCTGAAATATTTTCTTCTTCAACAACATTCCGTTGACTGCCGGTTTTTTCCACCGCAGCAGGCGCACCAGCCGCGCCGGTCATTGCTGTGCCATGATCTACTCTTCCTATAGTCGCAGGTGAATCCCCCGTCCCTTCTGTTTGCTTTGCAATCGCGGCAGCAATCCTTTCGTGTTCAACGAACCCGGAAGCCGCAGTTTCGGGAACGGCTGAACCGGGTTCGGCGTCCGAAATTCCTTCTCCCGGTAAATCTCTGTACTCAACGGGCATTTCCATAATTACATCGGATTCGGCCACCTTGAGCTCTGTTGCCATCCTCAACTGCGAAAGGGGCGCTTCTGTCTCACCATCGTTCATTCTCGCACTTTCCAATCTTCGGGGCTCATGCATTCCGCTAGCGGGCACCGAAGGCGCAGACGCCGCCGTTATCACGTTGCTTACCGGGTTTTCGACATCAGGTAACGGCAAATCGAATGCAGATATAAGACTTTTCGCCAGTTCCGCGAATTCCTGCGCCGCTGGTTGCTGCTGCACTTCTGCCGCGTCAACGGACGGTTCCCCGCTTTCACTTTTCGCATACTCGCGCGGTGTCTCCATCTCCATTTCAGGCCGCTCCGCCTTCAGCGAGGCCATTTCAGTAAATCTTCCGGAGTTGATACTCTCAAGACGTTCCCGGACAGCACGGCGGCTTTCGGAAACCGATGTATCAATACTCATGGGCATGTCTTCCGATTCGGAGACCGGTTCTACAGCAACGTCTTCCATCGGCCCGGCCTCATGCTGTGTTCTGACTCTTTCATCGACAAATTCGGTTTCAACCTTGTGCTGAAATTCCTGTCTCTGCTCTTCAGCATTTTCAGTGCTGGTTTCCTGTTTAAATGTCTTTGTCTGTGCCTCCTCCATTTTCATCTCAGGTTCCGGCATATCCATCTGCGGCAAAGCGGCCATCTCCACCGCCGCATGTTCCGCATCGGGCAAAAGTTTTTCCAGGGGTTCAGCCCGCGTCACATCAGCAACAAAGACATCTTCACTGGTTCCGGTAAGCACGGGCTGTTCGGTTTTCGTCTCAGGCGGTTCGAAATCCGGTATATCGACATCGTGGTCCACCTGTTCAACAACAACGTCTTCCTCCGCCGGGGTAAGTTCCACTACTTCCTCTTGCATTTCCATCGCCATTTTCTCCTGGGCCAGCGCATCGGCATCTATCGACACTTCCATAGTAGCCATTTGACTTGATTCCCTGACCTCGACAGCTATGAACTTACCGGCCATGTAAAGAAGAAGCAGTAAGTGAACAATTATCGAAGCTATCAGGCACTTCTGGAACAGACTGGTGAAATCGCGCCAGTGCCTTAACAGGTAGAGCACTAGTACCGCTGCCCCGACTGCGGCGAGAACCCACCACTTGATGCGATCAAGCAGCCTGAGCAACTGGTGCCATCTGGTATAATCGATACCGGACCTCACTTCTCTCATAACCGCGCTACGCAACTTGCCGTTAACGGTGAAAAAAAGCTCAAACCCTTCGGCCCTCAAGCTGGCTCCGCGCTCATCAGCGACGCTGTTTATCGGAGAACCAATAAGCTGCGGGGTATCGACTTTCCCCTGCAGAACTCGTGCGCAGTAAATGTCCAGTCCGCCTTCGCCATCCCGCCGATCCGAAGAGAAGTACAGGAAATCGCCGTGTCTTGTCAGCGCGGGCCCGACATCATTGCCCGGTGAACACACTGCTTTCAGCCGGCCGGCCTTTCCGTAATCAATGCCCGCATGCCCGCCGTCTACTTCTTCCTCGCCTGTATCCGGCCGACGAAGCCGCGCGCGGTAAATATCATAGTCCGCCTTCCTTTCACCGAAGTTGCCTTCATTTCTGTCGGTCGCAAAGAACAGAACAGATCCATCCGCGGAAACAGCCGGGTCGGTCTCATTGAAGCCCGTGTTGACCAATCCGCCCAGGTTCGTGGCGGTTCCGCATTTGCCGTTCTTCCAGGGCGCAACCCATATGTCAAAACCCCCGAATCCGCCCTCGCGGTCGGAGGCAAAAAAGAGATACTTATCGTCATATGAAAGAAAAGGGGCTGTCTCGTTGGATTTTTTTCTGTTTACACCCTCAACCTCAGTCAAATCAGTCCATTTGCCGTCTTTCCACCTGCACAAAAACAGATTCGTGCCGGTGTTGGCAGGAGAACTGTGCGCAAATACCATGGTTGATTCATCAGAAGAAAAACATGGATCCAGCAGGTTTGAAACAGTGTTGAAATCGCCGGCCACGGTCTCCGGTTCATGCCACAAAACCGTACGAAGATCGGGATCAAGAACTTGGCGCGTTATGCCCGCTCCGTCACTGAAGCCGGACCATGCGGTGCGCCGCAGAGTCGAATGAATCGAAAGCGCGAGGCCAACTATAAGCAAAGCGAGCAGTATCGGAGGGAAATAGCGCCTGCGCCACCATACAAGGGCGAACAATTTTTCTATGTAACGCAACAGTCTCAACTTGCTCCCTTTCGAGGCCGCAAACGCGCAACTACAAACAACAATGCACCAGCCGATAGCAACAGAATGAGGGCCCGCTTCCAGACAAGCGCGAGATATTTCAATTCCGGTATTGTTTTCGAACGTTCTTCCCTGAATACCCGCCTGGACGTAGTTGAAGAAACGGAATAACGATTCGTGCCGTCGGCGGTCGATCCGAACACCAGGTTGAATCCGTGCATTCGAAGAGCGGGGCCGGTTTCGTCGTTGCCGGTATTGATAATCCCGCCCAGGTTCAAGGGACTCCCCGGCTTCTGGCCGCTAACCCTTGCCTTGTAGAGATCGAATCCTCCTTCTCCGCCCCGCCGATTTGAGCAGAAATATAGAAAGTCGCCGTGGCCTGTCGCGTACGGGCTGCGGTCATGGGCCAGTGAATTTAGCGGTGACAGAATTTTTGCACGCCTGTATACCGGCATGTCCGGTAAAGACGCGAAATTCACCGTTGTTACGTCACCTTCTTCCTCAGGTTGGAACCCGAGCCCGTAGAGCGGCGTATAGCGGTAATGCGCCTGAAGTGACAGCGTCATCAGGCTGGTACCGACAATCCGTCCCATCTTTCCTGCGTGTTTCCCCCCAGGATTCCAGAAGCCATCTTCGTTCTGGGCATTCGGCAGGTGTTTCTGGAGAAACTTCTGCCAATTCCGCCACAACTTGCCTTGATTCTGATAACTGCTCAACGTTGCATAGTAGCAGAAATATGAGTCCATGACGTGCTGTTGCTTTGTCTTGCCACGAATATAATTGGCAGTTTCAAATGACCTGAAGGTGTTCGGCGACAGTCCCATAAGCTGACAACAGAAGTACCCCGTGGCAACCATCGCCGGCCTGTTTTCTTTTTCCCCTTGATAACTGTAAATGCCGCCGTGCTTGCCGCCGCTTACCTTTTCAAGCCACTTGCGCACAAGCTCAAGGGTTTTGGCCGGCACCCGGAGCCCGGAGAGGTCCGCGCTTTTAAGCGCCATGATCATCCAACCGGATACCGACAGGTCGGATGCAGAGGATCGAGGCTTATAGCGCCAGCCGCCGTTCCCTGTATTCTGGCTATCCACGATGAATTCTATTGCTGTTTGAGCCGGAAGCACGAGGTCCTCATGTTTCGTAACACCGTAGGCCTCTACCAGCGCAAGCGTAGCAATGCCGTGATCGTACATGTCTCCGCGTCCCCGCAAATCTCCCGTGAGCTGGTCCTGCTTTGTTACGAGCCAGTCAACGGCCCGCTGCACCGTATCCCTGTACTTGCACGGTCTGTCGTGACGTTCACCCCGGCCAAGGTAGGCTAGCAGAGCGAAAGCTGTCCCGGCAATATCGTGCTGGCCGCTTCCTCCGTGCTTCGCCATACTCCAGTGCCCGTCCTCTTCCTGGTTCTTCGCCAGCCACGCAAGCGCTTTACTCACCGCGGCTTCAGATTTCCCGGATCCACCCAGCAGTTTCATAACCCTGTCATCGGCAAGCGCCCCTTCGCGCAGGTAGTAGAGCATGCTGGTTGCCCGCTCCACTTCACGATTGGTAACGCCTGCAGGGATCAGGTCCGCCTCAAAAATATCGAAGTCGGTGGCGCCGACGCTTTCCCTGACCTCTATCGGGTTCATGGCTTCCTCTTCTCCGGTCAGAGGTCTTTCAGGACGGTCGGAAGTGAAATACAGCTTGTGCCCCGAGGCCGAGGGGGCAGGATCAAGTTCGTTGAAAGGAGAATTAACCATCTGGGTAAGAGGCAAAGGCCAGGAATACTCCGCGCCGTCCCACCGCGAAACCCATATGTCATAGTTTCCCAGACTCCCTGGCCTATCGGTAGCAAAATAGAGCATGCGGCCGTCAACACTGAAAGCAGGGCTTCGCTCGTTGAACTTGCTGTTTAATGCCCTTAACGGTGAAGGAGCCTCCCACCGCTGTCCATTCCAACGAGACGAAAAGAGGTCGCGGCTGCCCGCTTCTTCCCGCGTAAAGATCAAGAGGGCGCCGTCGGGCGAGAGCGCGGGTTCCGGTTCGCAGTTAAGACCTTGCGGCAAGCCTGGCAGCACATGCGGCTTTTCCCACGCAACAAATTCAGGTTCAACGTCTCTTGCGCGCTCAAGGATACTGATTTCGTCAGTGTAATAGCGCCATGTACCCGGACGGAGAAAGACATATACACCAATGGCGAGCAGAAAGAACAGCAGGCCCACAGCCCACCATATAGCTCTTTTCTTATTATTGCGCGACCAGTTCCACGCAAAACAGACGGCCCTTCGGCTCTTCCTGAGAATACTCTTTAAAAAAACTCTTCTCATTCCTTCTCATAACATAGTATTTGTCCGCCACACATACCGCAGACTAAATCCCGCCAGTCCTCAGCCAGTCCAGCCGTTTTTTTGCCACAACTGCCGCGTTATGATCGGGGAATTGTTTTATTACTTCCTTGAACTGGTCCATCGCCGCCTCATTATCACCTTTTGCTTCCATAAGTCGGCCGGTCTCCAGCAACGACTTCGCCGCCCAGTCTTTGTAACGATATACCACCTGAAGGGGTATCAAAGCTTTTATCGCCTCGTCGTATTCCTTTAGAGCGAACAGGCATTCGCCTATCTGGAATTGCGAACGTGCCGAAAGAATATCTTTGTCCCCTGTTATCACATTGCCGTATGCCTTCATAGCGGCTTTATACTTTCCCTGTTTTTCAAGAGCCCATCCATAGCCGAATCTGGCGCTCCTAATCCATTTGCTTTCGGGATATTCTTCCAGGAACACTGAATATGTGGCCGCCGATTCTTCCCACTGTTCTGTAAGCCCCTGCGTCTTGCCCAACCGGAGCAGTGTTGGCTCTTTCAGGCCCCGCCGCATGCCTTCAGTCTTACTTGCGGCCAGAAAATGTTCGCGCGCTCGAATCATCTCCTTTAATTCCATACAGGATTCGCCGGCCTGGAAATGGGCGGAGGCAAGCATTTTCGAACCCGGGAACTTCCGGATAAACAAATCGAAGGTTTTGATACTCTCTTCCATCCTGTCTTTATTGAAGTACGCTGTCCCGAGACGGTATATAATATCTTCACTGAGTTCGTCATCTTCTTCCAGGCTATCAAGCATCGGCTTCAGGAGTGCTATTATCCCATCATAGTTCTTCTCTTCAAACATGGATTCTGCAAGCTCGACCTTCGCCTTGTTTGCCAGCTTGTCTTCAGGAAAAGCTTCAATAAGCTTCCAGTACCAATCGGCCGCTGCTTTTCTGTTGTTGTTTTGTTTTTCGCACCAGGCAAGTTCATAGAAAGCGCGGCCTGCATGCTTCGAAGACGGGTATTTCTTGATGACTGTCCTGAAATATGGAATTGCTTTCTCCGAGTTCTTCAACCTTGCAAGGCAGACACCAAGCGAAAATGCAGTGATTTCCTTGTTCTCATTTTTTTCAGGGTAGGATGTATCAAGCTTAAGCAAAGATTTATGCGCTTGTGCATACTTCTTTTGCGCAAGTTGGACGAGCCCTAATTGCAGATATGCTTCCGGCGCAAGTTCGTGTTCCCCGTATTTGGCGGCCACCACGGAAAAATGCTTTTCCGCTTCAGCGTCCTTGTTTTCCGATAGAGCGATCCAGCCAAGATAAGACTCCACCTTCGGCCGCTGCTTGCCATCAGGCGCCACTTTTACAAATTTCTTGAGCGCTTGACGGGCGGAATCATAATCATCCTTCTTGTAATACAGAAGACCAAGCTCGGATAAGGCCAGCGGAAGATGCGTACTGGCCGGGTATTGTTTAACAAGCGTCTGCAGATGTCCGATAGCCTCGTCTCTTTTCTTTTGCTTCACAAGAGCGACGGCAAGTTCGATCAGAGCCGAATCCACGTTTGGTTCTTTTTGTTTCTTCCCAGAAGAAAGCTCCGGCGGGTATCGGCTAATGAAGGTATTCATGCGCCCGATAGCCGCCGGCCAGTTCTCCAGCCGGAAATAACAGTCGCCCAGTATGAAGTCGAGCTGGCTGAACAGTTCTCCACGCGGGCGTTTCTCAATTAGCGGTGAAGCCGTCTCAATTGCTTCCTTCCATCTCCCTTCCCTGTGATCTATCTGTACGATACGGTACAGGCCCGTTTTCGCGCTTTTCTTTTCCGGGTAACGTTTCAGGAACTCAGAATAGGTTTTCTTTGCCTCGTCATATTTGTTCAGAAAATACAGGTTTTCCGCTTTCACAAAGAGAATCTCATGCATCAGTTTGTCGTCTTTGTATGTTGCGATGAACCTGTTTGCATTTTCCAGGCTGGTTTTGAAATCGCCTTCGTGATGCAGGCAGACCGTATAGAGTCTCAGAGCGTCGTTGGCCTGATTTCTGAACCCGGAGTCCAGGACTTTCTTGAGCGCGTTTGTGGCGCTGCCGTATTTCTTTAGAGCAATGAACGAATTCGCCTGGTCAAACAACAGGTCCGTCAGGAGGGGGCTGGATTCGATTTTCGGCATGACATCGGTTATGAAAGCCACAGCTTTGCCGTATTCGCCGGACCTGGAATAAGTACGCGCGCGCCAGAGCGCGGCCTCCGCGATCGGGTTTTCTGCGCCTTCAGGCCCTTTCTGCGTGCCATCCAGAATAGCATCCAAGTACTTCGCGGCCGTATCCATGTCATCCATTTCGACGTAACACCGGCCAAGATAAAGGTATGCCTTGGCGGAAAATCTTCCTTCTGGCGCTTCTTTCAGGCAATTCTGAAGCGCTCCGGTAGAAGCTTGATACGCGCCACGGACATACTGGACAAAACCCAGCCTATAATATATTTCCGCTGCTGTGTCACCTTTGAATCCATGCGCAGCCTCAGCATACAATGTAGCCGCCTCATCGAGCTTCTCCGACATTCTGTAGCTTTCGGCAAGAAGGAAAGCTACCTGCGGAGCCAGGTCCTCGCCCTTCACCATCGGTCTGAGTTTCGCAAGGTAAGGGATCGCTTCATTGAACTTCTTGAGTTGGTAATATGCATACCCCCCCTGATACAACGCCCGTTTCTTCGTATTCACCGCCGGCTTCACTTTGAGGAGCGCTTCAACGGCAGGCACAACCTCCTTCCACTTATTCTGCGCATAACGCGCCTCAAGCACTCCCGCCAGAGCAAGCCTCCCGGTGTTTCCTTCCGTCCCGCCTTCGACAAGGGTCTCAAATTCCTTCTCAGCCTCGGACATCCTGCCTAACTGGAGGAGGCTTTGCGCTAGCAGACGCCTGAGCTGTCTTGTATCGCCGGTCGTCCCCCCGGCTACCAGATCTTTCAGAATCGGCGCCGCTTCCTTGTGTTGTTCCAGGCAATAGTAACTCATGGCCATTCCCATGCGTGCATTGTCGGCTTTTGCGTGCCCGGAATTCTCTTTCAGGAACAATTTGTATTCTTCGATCGCCAGCTTGTACATCTTCCTGTTGTAAAGCGCATTCCCCGTGAAATAACGTTCGGCCGCGGCATCATTCTGTGCCTCTGCCGGCGGACAGAGAAACAGGACTGCCCACGCCAATAGAATTGCTGATCTCACTCTCTTATCCGTATACATCAAATGGGTTCCTCCTTGTTGATTCCGATACAAAACTCACTGTTCAAGCTGATATCCGATGTTCGCCTGGCTGACCCCCGCATGTTTGCACACTGCGATAGCTTTGGCCACGTATCCATGCAGGGCCTCCCTGTCTGCCCGGACAAGAACTTTTTTGTCCGGATCCTTCTTGATCTCTTTGCGCATGGCTTCTGCCATCTCTTCGACTGTCATCTGCTGGTTAAGCACAACATACGCCCCGCTCTTTCGCACATTAACAACAATGACTCTCTCAGCCGAACTAAGGGTCTGTCCGCGGGAATCCGAAGGCAGGGAAACTCTTATATCCCGCTCTTCCTGCTGAAAAGTGGTAGTTGCAAGAAAAAAGATGATAAGGATAAACATGACGTCGAGCAAAGAGGACATGTTTATGATTTCCGATTGATCTTCTGTGTAGCGGCGTATAGCCATAAGCTGGTTTTTCGAGGGCTAGTCATTTCCGTTCTTAAAATGCGTCATGAATTCGATTGCGACCTCGTCCAGATCATCCACGATAGAATCGACCCGGGCGGACAGGTACTGAAAAATAAGAAGCACGGGGATTGCTATTGTCAGCCCTGCAGCCGTTGTTACCAGAGCCTCATAGATTCCTTTTGCAAGCACGTCTGCCTTGCCCATCCCAACCGAAGAGGCAGTCTGAAAAGCTGATATCATCCCGTAAACCGTGCCCAGGAGGCCCATCAGGGGCGAAATCGTAGCCACGACCGACAATGGCCTGAGGCTCCTCTTCATCTTATGCGCTTCCCGATAACCGGCGTCTTCTATTGCTTTCTCCACCGTTTCGTCCCTGGCGCCCAGTCGACGGAGACCCGCCTCTAAAATACGGCCAACCGGCCCGGCCGCTTCTTCGCAATATAACCGGCGGGCTTCTTCAGAATTGTTTTCTTTTGCGGTGCGCCTTAGCCCTTCGATGAAACCGGGAGGCACTATTCTCGACTTCCGGAGCGAAACGAACCGCTCCACCGCTACCGCAAGGGCAAGAATCGACGCCAGGCCAAGCGGTATCATTACCGGACCGCCTTTCCGGATCAAAGAAAACATCGTCTCCGCTTGCGCGTCATCAGGAATCTCCTGTGGCGCAGCAATGGCCACACTGCAGATTCCAGCAGAGACAAACAGAAAAAATACGAAAAACCTGCTTCTGGACTGCATTTTTAATAGCACTGCTCACTACCTCCTAAATATTTTATTATAAAATGTTTTCGATATAAAGTAAACACAATTCCCGAAAATTCCAACGTTTCCAATTATGACCATTGATGCACAAGAGGACAGGCAGGAATGACTTGTCTTGCCCCGGTAAGTCGGTCATTCCCGGCCGATTCTATTGAGGCAGTGGCGCCAGAATGAGACTTTCATAAGATAATCCGGAAATGATCGAGCCGAAATGGCGCTTATCTGAGAATTGACCGGCTTATTTGTTACTCGAAATCTATTTCCACAGTGTACTCGGCAGCGTCTATGGCAGCCCATATCCTGAGTATGGTAAGCCTGCCTTCGAGAATATCCACGTCATCCCTGTAAGTGGTATCGCCGTCTTTTTCGTCAAGCACTATCCGGCTGACTCCGGGGGAAAGGTCGAAAATTCTCACCCTGTAATCGCCGATTTCAGAAAGCCGTTCGCCATCAAGGTAAAAATTGATATCGTGCGAACTGTTGTTGTCAATGATTATGCTGCCTTTGCCCGGAGGCGGAACATGATCGTAGTAATCGTCCTCATATTCGCAACCAGATGTAACAAGCAACATGGTTGTTGCTGCTATAATCACTGTGGAACATATTTTCATTTCACCTCTCTTACCGCCGGAAAAAAACCAGCGTTCCGCGGGGGATCCAGCCTTCGTCGATCTCATCTCCGGGCACCAGTCTTCCTCCGGGGATTCTATACAAGGTGTTTGGAAAATTCCAGTGTTCTCCACACACGTCAAAAGCGCTTCTGCTGTCAGTGATATATCCTCCGTAAACGTAGCCAAGCAGGACAATGGTTTCAGGCGGCAGATTTGATGCAGTTTTGGAACTGATTTTGTCGCCAGTTCTTACCATGCCGGTGGGAAACAGATAGATGGTGCTTGCCGCGGCGTATTCTTCGCCGGCAACTTCCTTTGCATGTCCCCCTGGGTCGCCGACAACTTTATAACCATTAATTTCATTTTCACTTTCATTATCAGAGACTATAACTTTTGTGCTGGGTGGGATTTTTTTCCAGTCCTTTATCTTGTCGCCACTGTATTTTCTGCCGTTCGGAAAAACATATATTGTTTCTGAACTTGCGTACTTATCCCTCGCAATATCCCATGCGGATCTTCCGGCCGAAATAATGTTGGCGTCATTCGCGGAAAATCTCGCCACAGCAGCTTCCTGATCAGAAAAACTTCCGTAGAGCACTTTTGCAAGGTACGGGTCGGCAACAACCAACCTTCCGGCTTTAACATCCGGATCAAAACCGGGAGAGTTGCTTAAGCCCAGTTTTTTGCGCACTTTCCGCCGGGCAAACAGCATGCCGCATCTTTTGCGTCCTCTGTGAGATCTGCGATGCCACCGGTTAGGAGCTCCGTATGCGACCATGGAGTGGGTCAGAACATCGCGATCGGGAATTTTGTATATCCGCTGGAGCTGCTTCAGCAGTTCTTTCAATCCCATGTACTGTGCAGCGGTAATATCCTTGTTGTGGTAGCCTGAGACTTCAATGCCCACCGCGTAATCATCCAGGTTGGTTCGACCGTCCCACATACTTCTGCCGGCATGAAAAGCCACTTTGTTGCGGTCCACTATCCTGTATACGTGCCCGTTGCGGCAGACGAAGTAGTGCGCCTCTCCTCTCTTGTAAACTTTGTTGAGAGAGCCTTTTTCCGCGCCTTCTGTTGTATGCAGGATAATGTAATCGGTTGACTTCCTGCGCGGGCGTTCCCTGTTTCTAGGGCTGATTTTATTGGAGATATTGAGCGATTCGACTGCGAAACAGGAACAGGCGGCAGCCAGAACAGTGACGCATGCCAGGGCGCCGGGAGACCGGGCAGAACTCCGGAATTTTTGTGTATGGGCCATTATAAATTTCATCTTTGACCTGATCATTTTCAAAACAGCGTCCGCGCTGCTGGCGAAGTAAAATCCAACATCATAACTATACAAAAAGACCGGGATTGCCGCAAACCTTTATCAATTCGTGCCGTCGCAGTGGTGCTATCCGCACTCGCAGCAGGAATTCTGTGAGATATGCGGGCTAGCTCCCTGCGCTTGCACTCCCCGTAGGACGGTGCTCCGCGCCGTCCCCCTTCTTCACCCTAAGGCTGCCTTTGGCCGCAATCAACACGCCAGCGGGCTGGATGCTGGATGTTGGTTTCTGGATATTCTTCCGTTCTTCCCAAAAGTACAGCAGGTTGTTCTCCAACCTGCTGCCCTTTCGCGTC
>CAYSRM010000040.1:0-14277 GCA_964433435.1 uncultured Victivallales bacterium | reverse complement strand
CTGGGGGCCCTCGTCGACAACGCCAGGCAGTGGCAGTCCATAGACTAGCAAGCCACACGAAGGCGCATCAGAAGACTGCAAATGAGTATCGCAAAGGCTGTTAACAGCCGGGCTGCCCAATAAGGGCCGCCTTTGCAAATGCTTAAGCCGGATGAGGCGAAAGTCTCACGTCCGGTTCTGAGGGGAGACGACACCCGCAAGGGTGCTCGTCTTACCCGGTCCAAGAAAACACATTGACACTCTGTGCGTTATTCTGTACAGTAATGTACAGAATGGAGGCGTGAAATGAAGACGGTAAATCTGACTGATTTTCGGAGCCATGCGAGCGGCATGCTGACGCAGGTTGAACACGGAGAGACGCTTCTCGTCCTTCGACACGGGCACCCCATTGCCGAGATATCCCCTGCCACACGCGAGGGTGAAACGCAGCCATCCTGGAAGCGACCGGCACTGCGCCTCACGGCGAAAGGGGCAGAACTCTCGTCGGCAATTCTGGAGGACCGAACCCGGTGAAGGCCTATCTCGACTCATCTTCGTTCGCAAAGCGGTTCGTTGAGGAGAAAGGCAGTGACAGAGTCGAGGCCACCTGCGCCCAAACCTCGGAACTGGGCCTCAGCGTGATCTGTGTTCCCGAAGTCGTGTCCGCACTCAATCGGAGGAAACGGGAACACACACTCACAGCCGTTCAGTATTGCGAGGCGAAGCAGCGCCTGCTTGACGATGTACGCGATGCGGTTATCGTCAACCTCAATACTTCGGTCATCGGGTCCGCCATCCGTATTCTGGAGACAAGCCCCGTCCGCGCCATGGATGCATTGCATGTAGCCTGTGCGCTTGAATGGGGTGCGGACTTGTTTGCATCTTCGGACGGCCTGCAACTGAAGGCCGCCAAGAAGGCGGGACTCAAAACACGACGGATTTGAACAGCCAACATCCGACTGGAGCACTACGCCGGTTCCGCTGCGCTCCACCGGCGAGGCTCAGCCAAGACGTTAGCCAATATAATACACTAGCGATACGTAAACGCTAAATCTTTATAGCGGCTGACTGACCGGCTACAGTCTTCTAAACCATTAAGCAAAAGGGGTATCTCCTTAGCTGGCGTGGTGAAGCGGTGTCACGTCTCGACATTCGACATTTCAGAAGTGGCCAAAGCCCAACACCTGACCGAGCAACGGGAAAATAGCTTTTTCCTGCCTTTGCCATATTCGCTGGATTCGCGAACTTCACGGTTTCAGAGTTCTTGCTTTCTGTCTTTGTCAACCCGCGCGCGGGTTAACAAAACACTGGAGAGCATGGCCACGCCCTGTTCCGTAAATGCGTACGGCGGCGTCCTGCGGCCGCCCCAACTTGATGTCACAATTTGTGATCTCAAGTTATTGAACTCTCCAGAAGAAAGCTGAAAACATGAAATCCTTTGGGAAACGGTCCTTGTTCCGCTTCACCGCCTGCACCAAGGCACGGGTTTCAACACCATACATGGCGGCCAAGTCCTGGTCCAACATCACCTTCTCATCCCGAATCAGCAGAATGGCCTTCTCGATTCGGTCGAGTCTCGCAACAGATCTGCCCTTTTTCGCCATGCGAAATGCCTTGCCGAACCCGACACACAATGTCAACATTCAACACAACAACCAGATCCATGCGATTCTGAACAGCCACGCGAGCACGGCTGTTCAGAACGCATGATCTGCAACGTTCTACCACTAAGAGGAAGGAGCTATCGTGACGAACCACAGACCTAACATCCTCTTCATTCTAGCTGATGACCACGGCTATGGAGACATCTCGTTCAACGGAGGCCCAGGTGTACAGACATCGCACATCGACGGAATTGCTTCCGGCGGAATTAGCTTCAATCAGTTCTACGCAAATTCGACCGTCTGCTCTCCAAGCCGTGCAGCCTTGCTAACCGGACGTTTTCCAGACCGGGTCGGTGTGCCGGGCGTAATTCGCCAGACGACAGAAAACTGCTGGGGCTACTTTGACCCCAAAGCCATCACGCTGCCGGATATGCTGCGGCGGGCTGGCTATGAAACAATCCACATCGGAAAGTGGCACCTTGGACTGGAAGACGAGAATCACCCCTGTGAACGTGGGTTTGACGAATTCCACGGCTTCATTGACGACATGATGGACGACTACTGGTCGCATCGTCGCTTCGGGAAAAACGGAATGCGCCACAACCATGACGCAATCGACCCCGCAGGACATGCAACCGACCTCTTCACCGAGTGGGCCATCAATCGCATTCGCAACCGGCACGAAGGTGACAATCCGTTTTTCATGTACCTAGCCTACAATGCTCCCCACACGCCCATTCAACCCCCTGAGGAATGGGTTGCCAGAGTGAAGGCCCGGGAGCCGGGGCTGAACGAAAAGCGCACAAACTACAATGCATTTGTCGAGCATCTAGATGACGGTGTTGGGCGAGTACTAACGGCCTTGGAGGAGGTCGGCCTGGCGGAGAACACTATTGTCGTCTACACGTCAGACAACGGAGGATGGCTCCCTGCAGGGGCGTGCAATGACCCGTTCCGCGGTGGGAAGACTGACATGTACGAAGGCGGCATCCGAGTCCCCTGTTTTGTCAGGTGGCCAGGACATATCCAGCCCGGTTCTGAGAGCAATCAAGTCGCTATGCTCATGGATTTCTTCCCCACATTCTGCGAAATTGCTGCGGTTGATGTCGATCATGAGATTGAAGGAAAGTCGATCCTTCCGCGATTGTACGGAGAGGATCTCGACTTCTCGGATCGGGTCTATTACTGGGTCAGGCGTGAGGGGGGAATAGACAGCAGGCGCTGCTATCTGGGGAATGACTACCATGCCGTTCGGAAGGGCTGTATGAAGCTCCTCCATAACGACGCTTTTTCCCCACTTGAGCTTTTCGATCTATCTGAGGACGAGCGAGAAACAAACGACCTTTCCATCTCAGCCCATCCGGACCTGGATGAGCTGTATGAGCTCATGCAGAATCACATTCGGCTGGCCGGATCTGTCCCGTGGCGGAGGGCGAGGCAGAACCAGCCGGATGCAGGCGACGGCAAATAGCCGCGCCTGAACCGCGACGTTCTAGCCGAGAGATTACAATTGACTACATCCCATCTATTGCATACACTGTATGACAGAATGATGGAGGTGAATCATGAGTACAGCTATTTCCGTTCGATTGCCTGATGCAATCGCGAAGAAACTTGGGCTTGTCGCCAAAGAAACCGAGCGGTCTCGCTCTTTCGTTGTGACGAAAGCCGTGGAAACCTATCTCGATGACTTTGCAGACCTGCAAGTTGCTCTCGATCGACTTCGCGACAATTCAGATCCCGTGGTGTCCAGCAAAGACATGAAGGCATCCCTTGGACTATAAGATCGACTACAAGAAATCTGTCGCGAAGGATCTGAAACGCATCGGCAAGGCCAATGCTAAGCGAATCATGGACAAGATCGACAAGGATCTTGTCCATGATGCAGACCGCTTCCCCGCTCTCAGTGGTCCGTTTGCAGGCATGCGCAAGTACCGGGTTGGTGACTACCGTGTGATCTTTGTCATCATTGACGACTGTGTCCTGATCCTCAGAATCCAAGATCGGAAGGACGTCTACGGGAAGAGATAGACCAGCCAACAAGGCCGATCAAGCGTACGGCTAAAGCCGACGCTCATCGCCGGCGTTGTTCGACGGGACGATAACAGACTTGACAAGGGTATAACAATGGTTATACCCTGACATCATGAAAACAGCAATATCCATACCTGACGACGTGTTTGAACGGGCGGAACAATTCGCCCATCGACGGAAGATTGCCCGCAGTACCCTGTTCACAGCGGCCGTTGACGAGTATATTAAACACCATAGAGAAGATGATGTGACCCGGAAACTGAACGAGGTCTATGCGAAGGAAGACTATTCGCTCGACCCCGTCTTCGCACGGCTCCAGTCACTTTCGTTGCCGAAGGAGGAATGGTAGTGCAGCGCGGAGAGATTTGGTGGGCAAGTCTTCCAGACCCGGCCGGATCGGAGCGGGGCTATCGCCGCCCCGTGCTTGTCGTGCAATCCGATACATTCACGCGAAGCGAGATCAAGACCGTCATATGTGCTTCCGTCACGTCCAATCTGAGCCTTGCCGCAGCTCCGGGAAATGTCCGCGTTTCAGCACGTTCATCCGGCCTGCCCAAACCTTCAGTCGTGATCGTTTCACAGGTAGCGGCGCTGGACAGAACATTCTTGCAGGAACGGGTCAAGACGCTCGATGCACAGACGGTGCGACAGGTCGATGACGGACTTCGCTTAGTTCTGAGTCTGTAAGAACCCTCGAATGAGAAAGTTGGAGCGTATGCAGAATACCGCGCCGCTCAACTGCACGTTCAGATCAAAAGAATTGATATCTCGCAATGGTTGTGGTATACATATGGAATGAATAAAAAAATAACAAGACTTAGTAAAATAGGAGACAAAAGGAACGACAACTTCGTATCTGGTTCTCCGAGTTCTCGCATAGCTCTTGTATGGCCTCTCACGGAGGAAGTCACATCTTTAAGCCAACATCACGATGTTAAACGAAGACTACAAAGAAATGTTACAGTCGTTAATCGACGAGAACGTTAAATTTATTCTTGTCGGTGCGTACGCTCTCGCTGCTCATGGCTACCCCCGTGCAACCATGGATATTGATATTTGGGTAATGTCATCTCCTGACAATGCTAATGCTGTTTTAAGAGCATTAAAGAAGTTCGGGGCGCCCCTCCACGGGTTGGCATCAGATGATCTTCAAAAGCCGGACACCATTTTTCAGATTGGTGTGCCACCGAGAAGAATAGATATTATCACTGGAGCTTCGGGGCTGGATTTTGAGTCTGCATTTGCAAACTCAATACCAACAGAAATTGAAGGCATAAAGCTTAACATCCCCTCACTAGATGACCTTATATGCAACAAGAAAGCATCCGGAAGATCAAAAGATATAGCCGATGCTGAAGCATTAGAGAACCTTAAATCATCCGAACAAGAACATGAACCTAACTGTTCATAGCCGCGCTTTGCACGACTATTCAAACAGGTCATGTTCGACGATGGCATTGAGAATATGAAGAGAGAAGACGTCATAACCCAGCTGTCCGCGTGGCTACTTCTCCCCATTGTAACCATTGTGCTTGCGGCCGGGCTGAACTACGTCCTCGCGTTCGGCACTGGGTCCCCTCTGATGCTTTACCTGCTCTGACACTACAGTCGGCCCCCTTAACCCGCATATCTCACGGAATTTCGTAGCGAGAGCGTGGAGAGCGCTACTGCGGGGGCACAAATTGATAAAACGCCGGAGCAGCCGTATATACATACTGCAATCTGGCGTTTTGACAACTCGTGCCGTCACAGTGGCGCTATCCGCGCTCGCAGCAGGAATTCTGTGAGATATGCGGGTTAAATGGGGGAAGGAAAGAGAGAGGAAAAAACAACCAGATGAGCTCAAAAATAATTGGCGTCAGTCACACGGCTTCGTGCAGGTTACTCGCTATTCTCTTCTTGTAATTCCCTTGGTTCGACTCTCGTCAGCAATTGCGGCGAAACATTCCATTTCCGCCTGTCCCGGGTCAGAACAGAAACTGTTTTCTTGTTATACTTGATAAGAGTACCTGCTTGTTCCTGTCCTCCGGAAGCAGTGAACTTTACCTTGTCGCCCACACTGAAATTCAACATCTCAGCGTGGTTTCGCATATGATCATAAAATTTAAGCCTCTCAACAATCTTTCTGTTAAGATCAAGCAATTCTTCATATGTCAGTTTATCTATGTCCATGCCTATACATTCCCCATATTATGAATTTGCAGCGGATAATTTTCCCGCGAACGGTTCAAGACGCATATATACGCAGTTCATCAGCTTTTTTCAATGACAGTTGGCGCTGAAAAATAACAGTAGTCAAACTCCCGGATCTTTCCGATGTGCAGTTTTTCAAAGACTTGCCGTTCAGTTTTACTCTTATCCGGCGAGCCCTGTTTCCCGTGTGCAAAGTCAGACGCTTCAGCTTGAGACTCCCGTCCTGCCAGCGAATTGCCGCCTCCGGCCCCTGCGAGCGAATAAACTCTCCCCAGCCGTTGCCCGTACACAGAACAGTGCGGTGATTCCTTTCCGCGGTCCGCAGCTCAAGAGACTTCAACGGGGCATCCAACCTAAATTGCTGGAGTCCCATAATCACCGACCACACGCTCATGGGCCGGTAATAATAAGTGCCGCACTCGTCATGGCGCCAGATGCCGCCGCGCGTATGATACCGCCGGTATACTTCATCGCAGATGGCCGCAGCATCGCCTTTCATCCCTTCATACAGCATAAGCGAGGCAACAGCGTATTCTATGCCGGACCATACCTCGCTGACCATGTAGTTGATGTAATACTGCAACGGCGCTTCCGTGCCGGCCGGGTAGGATCCATTCACCAGGCCGCGGCCGGGCACAAAGTTGTGATGCATAATACTTCTCAGGGCCTTCTTGACTTTCTTCCTGTCAGCATAGGGTTCCAACCCGAGCATCGCGCAATACCAGTAGCCGGCAAACTGATCGGCCATGCATCCTTCGTCCGTCTGCCCGTTTTCGGGCATATGCCACAGACGAAAATAGGAGCCGTTCCAGAGTTCCTCGTTAAATGATTTTCTGCCACGCGAAAAATAGTTCCTGCAGAATTCGACAGTGTTCCGGTCCCCGACCCGCAAGGCCATAGCCTCCAGCGCCTTCAGGCCAGCCAGAAACAAGCCGCTCATGAAGGTCGTAGTCCCGAACATTCCCCAAGTGTCGTATGTTGTATCCGTGCCCTTTGCATCCGGCAGCCCGTTGCCGTCGGTGTCGGTTTCTGCCATAGCTTTCATCGCGCGTACGCAGTTGGGATAGAACCGTTCCAGGAAGTCGTCGTCGCCATGCCAGCGCCAGTCCCGGTATGCCATCAGCACAAACTGCGCCATCATATCGGTCCGATACCACTGGTCGTCCGGATCGGACAGTGTCGACTGGAACAAGTGCGGCACGCGGCCGTTGCTGTGCTGGTTCCTGCGCGTCAGTTCAAGCTGATCGGTCGCAACGAGCGGAAAAAGTAGGCTTATGGGAATTGAGCCGTAGTAGGCCACATCAGTTGTATGCATCCCGCAACAGCCCAGCCCCTCCCATATGGCGAATTTACGGTCGGCAGTCCACCACGAGCACCTGACCAGGGTCGAAAGCTGCGCGCTTACCTGGTCGATCAGCTTTGTGTCCAAACGCATGGAATACATGGCATCGTGAAACCGCCTCGTGTCGCCGCAAATCTTCCTGCGTCTCTTAAACAGCGTTCGCACCACGTCGGCGGCATCGTCGAATCGCGAGGCGTATTCATGGCCCATGTTGACCACGCGCCTGGATTTACAGTCCTTCGACCGGAATCCAAGGTGGTTGGGAAAATGCCATGCCACAGTGTATTCCGCAGAAAATGTGCTTCCTTCCCGGGTCTGGCCTTTCAGGCAGAGAGCGCCTTCCCATCGCCTCAGTGGATCGTCCTGGCGGCTCAGAAGATCCGCACGTTCGTCGTATGCCTTCTTGTCGATCTTGTGAAGTCGGTCAATGCCTTCGGGGCCGGTGCCCAAGTGGCTCCTGTACCGCTGGTACTGCGCTATGTCGTAATGCTTGCGGCATGCTTCTTCGAATCTTTCTGCTTCTTCTACAGACAACTCCCCCCGGCGCAGGCGCCTTGGGAATGAGGGAGTCTCCAGGCCATGCGGCCAGTCGGGCAGTTTGCCATCGTTGTACAGGTCCGTAAAAAGATACCTGCGGTCGGCAGTGCCGCGATGTTGGGTGGTGAACCGGTATCCTGCCTGGTAGCTCACGCCCCGGCCACGAGCGCCCAAGGCCATGGTACCGGTGCTTGCAGCGCCAGGTTCCGCGTCGAGACTGTTCATTCTGATTATCGAGGTCCGGCCTTCACGGAGCACCTCGTTATTCTTCCGTGTATTCGGCTGGTCCCATCCCACAGCATTGGTCAAAATAGCCGTAATGGACACATCCCACTTTCTGCTGTCTTCAGGTTCTACCGTGAATGTCGCGTAAAAACCGGGGGTTGCAGATTCCTCTTCACGGCCGGGAATAAAAGGGGTCAGAAATTCGGCGATTACCTTCAGCGGGATCCCGAGATCTGTGTAGCGAAGCATTGCAACAGGAAACTCCCCGCTGTATTCGATGCTGCCGGGGGTTCTCAGGTATGGGATATAGAACCTGTTCGTATTGAGCGGGTCGTTGTCCAGCGCGAGAAGAAACATGCGTGGATCGCGCTCATCCTCTGCTTTTGCCCAGAGCAGGAAAGACAGGCTCCGTTCGTCTGCGGGTTCGGCCTTCGTCTCCGCCGTTCCCCCGACCCTGGTGTTATCCTGGCTCTTCGGCGCGGGCGCTTCCGGCGTCCACGGAGGATTGTTGAATATCTGCCAGTTATAAAATCTGCCGTCCGGGCGTAATTCGATAGTTCCCGTTCCCAGACCTCCAAGCGCCACGCCAGAATTCACCTGGGGACTTATATTTTCCTTCATTCCATCTCGCTCCTTTGTTCAACATTCTTTCAACGCTGGCTGTGCTGCAAAGGAAAACCGATCGCACACCTTGTCGGATACATCGACTGTCTGTTTGCCGCCCCCAGAAATGCTGCTTCGACATTATATGCCACCTGCATTGCTGTACCCTCCCTGCCGGGCGTTTGTTCGCGGCAACACCGCGAACATCAAGGCTATAAACCGGAAACAGTTATTCTTTGGAAACAGACGCTTCCAGAGGCTTGCGCAATACTACTTTCGGAAAGCGGGATCTGACAAGCTCGTTGTGTAGTTCTTTCATGACGCTCAACGGCGCGTTTCGACGGCCAACAACGATAATCAGCGTGTTTCGCGTCACTCCCAAAGATTCAAGGGTCTCGGGCACTTCCTTAAGTGTTGCCGGATTTCCTCTTATACGCACACTGCCGTCCGATTCAACGGAAAGCTTGACCGGTTCACCGGGGTCTATGCGCGAAGATACACACCCGGCAGGAAGAAAAAAACCCAGAACGCAAAGCAAAAGAAATCTATACCGTCTGCATAACGTTCTGCAAATAGTTCCTGACATAATCATCGACTCCTTCTTCAAGTGAACAAAATGGTTCACTGTAACCCGCCTCGCGCAGCTTATGGTTGTCAGCCTGTGTAAAGTACTGGTACTTCTCTCGTATTTCCGGCGGCATGTCAATGAACGTAATTGCGGGATTCCTGTCCATCGCAGAGAAAACCGCCTTGGCAAGATCAAGCCAGGTTCTGGCTTCTCCTGTGCCGCAGTTGAAAATACCGTTTTCTCCGGGGTTATCATGAAAGAACAAAGTCGCCTTAACAGCATCCTTGACATATACGAAATCTCTTTTCTGTTCACCGTCTTCGTAGTCAGGTCTGTGCGAGCGAAACAGCCTGATTGCGCCGTCCCTGAGCACTTGGCCGTACGCCTTGTTAACCACTGATCTCATGTTCCCTTTGTGGTCTTCCCTGGGACCGAAAACGTTAAAGTACTTCAACCCCGCAATCTGGTCAAGCAGTCCGCCCTTCAAAGCCCAGAGATCAAAAATATGTTTCGACCGTCCGTACGGATTAAGCGGCACCAACTCCTCCAGGCCGTCGTGAGAATCGCAATAACCCCTGGATCCATCCCCGTAGGTTGCGGCGCTGGAAGCATAAACAAACCTGGCATCATTTTCAAGGCACCACTCGCACAGCTCTCGGCTGTAAAGATAATTGTTGTCATTGAGGTAATCTTCGTCGGTCTCGGTGGTCGAACTGCATGCGCCCATATGAAAAACCGTGTCAACCCGTTCAAGCTGCCTGCTTCTGAAAAGGCATCGGAATTCATCTTTGTCCAAGTATCTGGAATAATTCAACGATTCAAGATATGCGGATTTTATTCCCGAATCCAAACGATCGACAATAACGATATCCTCGTGGCCTCTCCGGTTCAGCTCCTCCACAATATTGGCACCGATAAAACCAACCCCGCCTGTAACAATGTAACTCTCAGCCATATTCGTCAGCCTCCATCAAGTTCACGGATGCGCTTTATCAGGTTGCTGGTAGACAACCCGGGCGTAAGCGGCGCCAGAACCACCCTGCCTCCGTGATTTTCCACTGTCTCCCTGCCGCTCACATAATGAGCCCAGTCTTCTCCCTTAACAAGCACATCGGGTACGAGCTTCTCTATAAGCGCTGCAGGTTCATTTTCGAAGAATATTGTCACGTAATCCACACATTCCAGCCCGGCAACCATCTTTGCTCTCTGATCTTCAGAAACGATTGGTCTCGCTTCACCCTTCGCCCGCCGTATTGAATTATCACTATTAAGCCCAATAATAAGGATATCACCCTGTCTCCTTGCAAATTCAAGATATTCAAGGTGGCCGGCATGCAGAATATCAAAACAACCGTTCGTAAAGACAACAGTCTTTCCTTCCGCCTGCCATCCAGAACGAAGTTCTGTCAGCCTGTCAGTGTCAATTATCTTGGACTCATGCAACCTCATTGTAAGTGTTCCGCTCATACCGCACAAATGCTACGGCCAATCCTTTCCGTTCGACTCAAGGGAAGATACCCACTCCCTCTCTTGATCGGCAAGGTTTTTATCCCGCATATCTCACAGGATTTCGTAGCTGCCTGTCCGCCATCCGACGGAAGAGCGTCGAAAGTGCTGCTGCGGGGGTGCGAATTGGTAAAACGCCAAAGCAACCGTATAGACATGCTGCAATCTGGCGTTTTGCCGATATTCGTGCCCTCGCAGTGGCGCTATCCGCACTCACAGCAGGCATCCTGTGAGATATACGGGTAATGCGGTTAACCCTTCTGGAATCACCAATTCGCCGGCTTTCTGGTTTTTGATGTTTACTGGCGTTGTTTTTTCGGCATAGTATATTGATTCAAAAAGAAAGACTAACTTACAATGAGCAAAATATCACAAAAAGATCCGAGATATAGACGAATCCTTTTGAAACTCAGCGGAGAAACGCTCCAGGATAGGAAGAAAAGAGTCAGTCTTGATCACGATGTCACTGGCGAAATAGCCACCAGAATTAAGCGCGTCAGCGAAATGGGCGTAGAAATCGCAATTGTCGTAGGCGGAGGGAATATCTTCCGCGGGCTCAGCGGAGAAGCAAGCGGCTTCGATCGCGTCACCGGCGATTATATGGGTATGCTGGCCACAACAATCAATGCCCTGGCGCTACAGAATGCAATTGAAAAGACCGGCCTGCAAACCAGGGTGCTGACTGCCATCGAAATGAACAAAGTTGCCGAGCCTTTCATCCTGAGAAGAGCCCTGCGCCACTTCTCCAAGGGGCGCGTCCTCGTCTTCGCCGGAGGCACGGGAAATCCCTATTTCAGCACAGACAGCGCCGCAGCGCTGCGAGCCAGCGAAATTAAGGCCGACGTTCTTCTCAAGGCCACCAAGGTAGACGGCGTGTATTCATCGGATCCCGTGAAGGATTCCAACGCACTCAAGTACACACAAATTACTTATCACGAAGCTCTACAGAAATCATTGAAAGTCATGGATGGTTCCGCCTTTTCGCTTTGTATGGAAAATGGTATACCTATCGTGGTTTTTGACTTTTTTCAGCCAAACAGCCTGGAAAGAGTTGTCTGCGGCGATTCAATTGGAACAATAGTATCCGGCTAAGCCGGAAAGGAGGAATGATATGGAGACTCCCCGGGAGATTCTGAAGGAAACCAGAGAAAAGATGGATAAGACAGAATCGCTTTTACACGAACAGTTCCAGGGAATACGCACCGGCAAAGCCTCCCCGGCACTAGTCGAAAATATACAAGTTGACTATTACGGAACCCAAACAAGGATCAAGGAACTGGCGGGCATCTCAATACCAGAACCCAGACTGATCGTAATAAGCCCTTACGATCCCACGGTTCTGGGAGCAATCGAAAAAGCTATCCTGGCAGCCAACCTCGGAGTCACACCAGTCAATGATGGAAAAGTCATAAGGGTTCCCTTCCCCGAACTTAGCGAGGAAAGAAGAAAGGAACTGGTCAAGGTAGCCAAAAGAGTCGCAGAAGAAAGCAGGGTGGCAACCAGAAATGTCAGGCGCGAAGCCAATGACGAGGCAAAAAAACTTCAAAAAGAGAGTAAGATCAGCGAAGACGAGTGCTCCCAATGCCTTGAGGACATTCAGAAAGCAACCGACAAACATATTCAAGAAATAGACAATTTGCTCGAATCCAAGGAAAAAGAAATAATGGCCATATAAGATTTGAAAAACCAGGATGGCATATTGACTTCGCAGCAGTAAGTGAGTATATTTATAAATTGGAGGTGATTGACAATGCAGGATGATTCTCTACCGAAAAAAGAAGATCCAAAGATTCCGCCTAAACTGGATTTGCAAAAAGATGGGATGCTGAATTCTAACCCGGAAAAACAAGGTGACCCATCGGCGCAAGAAAAGAAACCCGATCAGAAAACGGAGCCGCAGGCCAACCCCTCGGAAAAATCCGAAAGACCGGCGCAGGAAAAAAGCGACTCCCAAAACAACGGGCAGGGGGCTTCCAACCAGCAGACTTCCGGACAAGACACGGATGTAAAACAGCAACATCACACTGGAGTCCGGGATGAAACCAAGGGCACTTCTTCGACGAACGCGGCAACCGGGGACAGCCCGACAATTAAGATAAAGCCCCCGGAACTCAAGACAAAGCCGGGAACTCCTGTAAAATTGAGAAACAATGCCGGGGAAGACCAAAATGTAGAATCCGAACAAGACGAAAGCAAAAAAGCTCCAATAGGTATTCCTTCCGGACGCGGAGGAGAGGCAGCCAAGAAAGAAACATCCAAAATTCCGCTGGATCAGGCCAAGGTCGCCAGCTGGTCGGAAGAAGAACAGGGCAACAGGCCCAAAACTATAAAAATAAGCCCTTCGACTAAGAAGCCGTCAGCCGAAGCAAAAAAAGAAGCTCCCCAATCCGAACAGGATAGCCAAGATGAAAAGCGAAAGACTTCACGAATATCTCTCGAATCCGCTCTTGGGATGGATAAAGCGGCGGGCGGACTCAGTGGCGGACCGAAAACAATTAGGTTGAAGCGTCCGGGCGCGACTGCCTCAAAGGTGAGTACCGGTCCCACAATAAAGAAAATGGGGGGGGAATCACAGAAAGATGACGAAATAAGCAAGACTGCCGAGCTCAAGGAAGAACCCGTCGGCGAAGACGCTACACCAACAAGGCGCAAAACAATAAAAGTCAAACGGGCTGGACAAAGGAAAACGGTGCGGAAGATCGCTCACCCAGCCCAACAGCGTGGCGCTACAGAATCGAAAGGCGCCTCAGCACAGGTGCAGGCCAACGCATCAGCATCGCAAAAAGAACCCGGTGTGTTCTTCGCTCTTACTGGCATTGCCGCTATTCTGGTACTTCTGGTCACAATCTATGTCATGGCGGCCCAGGCGTTCGGCCCGAATAATGTCTCACTAAGTCAGGTTTCTTACGGGCTACCCGGCCTTGATCTTACCTGGCCAGGCGAGATTCAGTAGAACAACACAAAACAAACGGAGATAACTATGGCTGGCGATAATATTGTGCATATAGAAGGAGACAACTGGCAGAGCGAGGTAATGGAATCCGATAAACCCGTACTCGTCGATTTCTGGGCAGAATGGTGTGGGCCATGCCGGGCTATAGCGCCGGTGCTCGAGGAACTCGCAGGCGAAATGGGCGACAAAGTTAAGATTGCCAAAGCCGACGTCGATAAGAATCAGCAACTCGCAGGACAATATGGCGTCAGATCAATCCCCACGCTGCTCCTCATTAAAAACGGAACTGTTCAGGAACAGATGGTCGGCGCAATGAACAAAGACGCGCTTAAAGAAAAACTATCCGAACATTTGTAAATCTGATTATCCAAGTGCTTCATGAAGCTGCTGACGCGCATGCGTCAGCAGCTTTTTTGTTACCCTTTCGCGCTTATGGACAGTTTAATGACAAAGAAGAATTTAAAAATTGCCGCCGGGTTGCTCCGTGCTTCGAAAACGCTGCGGAACGCAACGGAAAGCCTGAAATTTAAAGACACGATAGCCTGTGTCTATAACCCCCTCCGGTATGCATGGGAACCTTACAGCCGCTACACAGAGAAATGGGGAGGAAGCCGGAAACAAGTCCTGTTCCTCGGCATGAACCCCGGGCCATGGGGCATGGCGCAGGTCGGTGTTCCATTCGGTGAAATCAAACTGGTGCGCGAATGGATAGGGATCAGCGGCAGAGTTGATC